>CAIXKQ010000059.1 GCA_903920065.1 uncultured Actinomycetes bacterium | reverse complement strand
CTCACGCGCACTTCCTGATGCACGTGATGGTTTAAAGCCAGTACATCGCCGCATCCTGCATCAGATGGCAGATATGGGCCTTCGCCCTGAGCGCGGTCATGTCAAGAGCGCGCGTGTTGTTGGTGAAGTAATGGGTAAGTTGCACCCACACGGTGACTCAGCGATCTATGACGCACTTGTTCGCATGGCGCAATCTTTTTCTATGCAACTGCCACTGATTGACGGCCACGGAAACTTTGGTTCACTCGATGCCGGCCCAGCTGCCATGCGTTATACCGAAGCGCGCCTTGCCCCCACTGCAATGGCGATGGTGGCCGAAGCAGATGAGAACACTGTTGATTTCGGTCCAAACTATGACGGTCAATTAGCAGAACCACTTGTGCTGCCGGCCGCATTTCCCAATCTGCTTGTTATCGGTGGTTCTGGAATCGCTGTAGGTATGGCAACAAATATGGCCCCCCACAATCTGGGTGAAGTTATCGCTGCTACCAAGTTCCTCATTGATAATCCCAAGGCAACGCTGAATCAATTGATGAAGCATGTGCCGGCACCAGATTTTCCTACTGGTGGTGAAATTGTTGGCCTGGAAGGTGTTCGCGAAGCCTATGCCACCGGCAAAGGCTCCTTTAAAGTGCGCGCAACCACCGAGATTTCTAAAGTCACATCTCGCAAAATGGGAATTGTTATCAAAGAACTGCCATTTAATATCGGCCCCGAAAAAGTTGTGGAACGTATTGCAGACCTTGCCAAAGCGAAGAAGATTCAAGGAATTTCCGACATCATCGACCTCACTGATGGTCAGACCGGCACCAATGTTGTCATTGAACTCAAGAATGGTTTTGAGCCAGAAGATGTTCTAGAAAAGCTCTTCAAGCTCACTCCGATGGAAGATGCTTTTGCGATCAACGCGGTAGCGCTGGTGAAGGGCAAGCCACAAACACTTGGCCTAAAGGAACTGCTGCAGGTCTTTATCGATCACCGCATCGAAGTTGTGCGCCGCCGCTCCGAATTTCGTAAAGCAAAGGCAGAAGACCGACTTTCACTCGTTGATGGACTTCTCAAAGCAATTATCGATATCGATAAGGTCATCAAGATTATTCGCGGTAGCGATGATGCTCCGGCTGCTAAAGAAGCGTTAATCAAAGGTTTCAAACTCAACGATGAACAAGCTACTTATATTCTAGATATGCCACTGCGCCGTCTGACCAAGATGAGCAAGCTCGAACTTGAGACTGAATCAAAAGAGCTCAAAGGAATCATTGCAGCCCTTGCTACATTACTGAAGAGTGAAGAAGCTATCCGCAAACAGGTTTCCGATGAGCTCACTGCGGTAAGCAAAGCATTTGCCACCCCACGACGTACCCGAATCGGCAAAGAGTAAATTACTTAGGTCGGATTACTGCTGTACCTTTTTCGTGATCAAGAAATTCCACCATATGTGTCGAAATTCCAGCAGCAAACTTATTTGCTAACTCCTTCTCGCCATCGCGCCCAGCATCATCTAGGACGACAACTGCCTTGGCACTGAGTTTCTCGAGCAGTTCGGTAAAGGCTGGGTGACGTGCTTGGCCATCAGCCGTTGCCGGTGGCCCATCG
>CAIXKQ010000058.1 GCA_903920065.1 uncultured Actinomycetes bacterium | reverse complement strand
GGATCAACTCGTATGCCAGCTGTTGTGGACCTAGTTCGCGAACTTACAGGCGGAAAAGAGCCTAATAAGGGCGTTAACCCTGATGAAGTAGTTGCAGTGGGTGCATCCCTTCAAGCCGGAGTACTTAAGGGTGAAGTAAAAGATGTGCTTCTCCTTGATGTGACACCACTTTCACTCGGTATTGAAACCAAGGGTGGCGTGATGACAAAACTCATCGAGCGCAACACAACTATTCCTACCAAGCGCAGTGAAATCTTCACCACAGCTGATGACAATCAGCCTGCTGTGCAGATTCAGGCCTACCAAGGCGAACGTGAAATGGCTGCTTATAACAAGAAGCTAGGCATGTTCGAACTCACCGGAATCGCACCAGCACCTCGTGGAGTTCCACAAGTTGAAGTGACATTTGATATCGATGCCAACGGAATCGTTCATGTATCTGCAAAAGATCTTGCAACCGGCAAAGAGCAAGGCATGACCATCACAGGTGGTTCTGCTCTTTCTAAGGACGAGATCGCACAGATGATGGCAGATGCCGAAGCACACGCTAATGAAGATAAGCAGCGTCGTGAAGAGGCAGAGATCCGCAACACCGGTGACTCACTTGTCTATCAGACTGAGAAGTTCCTAACTGAGAACGCAGATAAGTTCGCCGAAGGTGAAGCTGCAACAAAGAAGACTGAACTAGATGAGGCACTTGCCGAACTTAAGACTTCTCTTGGCGGTGCTAACTTCGAATCAATTAAGTCAAATACTGAGAAAGTTTCGACAATCTCACAAGCACTCGGTGCGCTCATGTATGCAAATGCCGGAGCACAAACCGATGGCGCAGCAGCAGGGTCGGAAGATCATGTTGAAGACGCTGAAGTTATTGATGCCGAAGAAGCTAACTAATGTCAGAAACGACAGAGGAAGTTGTTGAAGAAACAACACCTGTTGTAGAAGAAGTTGTAGAGGAGGCTGCACCGGTTGCCGAGTTGGACCCGGTTGCAGCTCTCACAGCTGATTTACAACGACTTCAAGCAGAGTATGCCAACTACCGAAAACGGGTAGAGCGTGATCGCACCCTGGCCCATGAACTAGCAATTGGTTCTGTTCTTACCGAACTTCTTGCAATTTTAGACGACGTTGACCGCGCAAGTGAGCACAACGAACTCACCGGGGGATTTAAGGCTGTGGCAGATCAGTTAACTGCAATTACCAATCGCATTGGGTTGGAAAAATACGGTACTGAAGGTGAAGCTTTTGATCCACAAATTCACGAAGCTTTGTTACACGACACATCATCTGAAGTCAGCGTTCCCACTGCATCAAAGATTTTGCAACCAGGTTATAAGTTCAAAGAACGCATCTTGCGCCCGGCACGCGTTGCAGTGACTGACCCAGAAAACTAATTAGTTATGGCTGCCAAGGATCTCTATGAGAAGGATTTCTACCAGGTCCTTGGCGTCGATAAAAAAGCTAGCGCCGATGAAATTAAGAAGAAATACCGCTCTTTAGCACGCGATTTACACCCTGATAAAAATCAGGGAAATGTTGCACTAGAAGAGAAGTTCAAGGCTGTCTCTGAGGCCTATGACATTCTCTCTGATTCAAAAAAACGCGCAGAGTATGACGAAGCACGTTCCATGTTTGAACGCGGCGGATTTAGAGCACCTACCGGTGGACAAAACTTTCAAGGTGGAGATTTCAATGACATCTTTGGTGGCGGTAACCCGCAAGATATTTTTGCAAATCTCTTTGGCGGCGGCGGACGACGCGGACCACGCAAAGGCTCTGATCTACAAACAGAGTCAGCTATTACATTTAAAGAGTCAGTATTTGGAACAACCCTTGATCTCAAACTCAACACCGATGGCAACGGGCCACAGAATATTTCTGCACGCGTTCCTGCCGGAGTAAATGATGGCGCCAAGATTCGCGTCAAAGGTAAAGGTGCACAAGGTGAAGCAGGCCCCGGGGATCTCTTTATTCAACTACAAGTGAAGCCCCACCCAATCTTTTCTCGCAAAGGTGAAAACTTAGTTCTCACACTCCCAGTGACCTTTGCCGAAGCCGCACTTGGCGCCGATATTAAAGTTCCCACACTTGCTGGAGATGATGTCACGGTGCGATTAGCAGCCGGTACACCCACAGGTCGGGTCTTGCGGGTAAAGGGGCGCGGAATTAAGAAGGGCGCAATTACTGGCGATCTACTTGTCACTATCGAGGTGCAAGTGCCTCGAAAGGCAGAAGGTAAGGCGCAAGAGGCAATCAAGGCATTTGCCGCCGCCACCGCACACGAAGATGTGCGCGCCGAATTCATTTCTAAGGCAAAGCTATGACAAAAGATTTGCCACAAGAAGATCATCCAGATGATGATGCTGGACTTTATGTAATTTCAGTTGCAGCAGAACTTTCCGGGCTACACCCACAAACTCTGCGCCAATACGATCGTTTAGGTTTGGTCTCACCAGATCGCACAGTAGGTCGCAATCGCCGTTACTCACTTCGCGATATTGCATCTCTTCGCATGGTGGGTCGTCTTGTTGGCGAGGGAATTAATCATGCAGGTATTAAGCGAATTATTGAGCTAGAGACTGCCGTTGCAAGTATGGCGATGGAGGTTGCAAAGCTGCGCATCGAAGTAGATGCACTGCTGGTGGAGAATCCACCAAAAGGGCTGGCAACACGTAAGAAGAGTGATGTCATCATTTACAAAGAAGATAACTAGTAGAGATAAGGTCGCCCCATGAGCGCACGCGAGCAGTTAAAGAACGAGATAGTCAAAAAGGCTGTTGTCCACGGCAAAGTGATCTTGTCTTCCGGTATCGAAGCTGATTACTACGTAGACCTTCGCCGCGTCACACTCGATCATGTGGCTGCCCCGCTTGTGGGTGAAGTGATGTTAGAGCTAACGAAAGATTTAGATTATGAAGCAGTAGGTGGCCTCACACTAGGCGCCGACCCGGTTGCAACAGCAATGATGCATGTGGCAGCGCGCAACGGTAAAAACATTGATTCTTTTGTAGTTCGCAAGGCTGAGAAAGCACACGGCCTACAACGACGCATTGAAGGACCGGATGTAAAGGGAAAGAAAGTTCTCGCTGTTGAAGATACTTCAACGACAGGCGGCTCAGTTCTCACCGCAGTTGATGCGCTCGTTGAAGCGGGTGCGATCGTTGTGGGAGTTGCTGTCATTGTGGAACGTGGCGCTAAACAGAAAATATTAGATGCCGGATATAAGTACTATGCAGCCTATTCACTGCAAGATTTAGGTCTGTAATTTAAGAATGGTGTCTGCGGGTATGCCACTCGCGGAAGAATTCAACGGCAACCGGAATAACACTCACCAAAATAATTACCGCAACTACCGGTAGCAAGTACTTATCTACTGAGCCTTGTAACTTTTCACCTAAGAGATAACCAAGCCCAATAATGAGCTGTGTCCAGACTATGGCTCCCAGAACATTCCAGAAGAAAAACTTCTTTACCGGGATACCAATAATTCCGGCTAGTGGATTGATGAGAGTTCTCACAAAAGGAATAAAGCGAGCGAGAACAAGTGCGCGCCCGGTTCCATATTTTGTTAACCACTTCTCGGTTGCGGCAACCCGTGACTGGTTAAAGAACCTTCCATCGGGGCGGTTAAATAGCTTGCGCCCAAAGCGTGCACCAAATAAGTAACCAACCTGTGAACCCACAATGGCAGCGATGGGCGCTGCGATAAAGAGAGCGAGCGGATTAAGGGATGCCCCACCTAAAATCGCAGCGCCAGAACCGGATGCGGCAACACCTGCAATAAAGAGAAGTGAGTCGCCCGGAAAGGCGAGGCCAATAAGCAACCCTGTCTCAGCGAAGATGATGGCCAGAATTCCGAGCAACCCAAGGTCTCCGACTATGGAATGAGCATCAAAGAGGTTGGCGGCTAAGTTCATGAGTCCGAGGGTAAGGTAACCGCCGTGATTACGCATCCTTCTGGCGCGCTCGGTGATGAAAAATATCGTCCGCAATTTCATTTCACCCCTGAAAAAAATTGGATGAATGACCCAAACGGACTTATTTACTACAAAGGCGAATATCACCTCTTCTTCCAACATAACCCAACAGAGAATGTGTGGGGAAATATGTCGTGGGGCCACGCAGTAAGCCCTGATTTATTTTCATGGCAAGAGCTACCTGTGGCTATTACCTGCACAAAAGAGACAGGGATATTTTCTGGAAGTACAGTTATTGATTACACAAATTCAACAGGCTTTGGAAGCGTAGAAAACCCGGCAATGGTTGCGATTTATACCGAGCATAAGAATGACAAAAGCAAACAATCTCAATGCTTAGCCTTCAGTCTTGATAACGGTAGAACATTTACCAAATACGAAGGCAACCCTGTTTTAGATATTAATTCCCCAGATTTTCGCGACCCTAAAGTGCAGTGGATAGATAACCAATGGCTGATGACAATTGCACGACCAGACCTGCACCAGATTTCTTTCTTCACCTCACATAACCTCAAAGAGTGGAAACACCTCAGTGATTTTGGTCCAACTGCAGAAGTGGGTGGTTGTTGGGAGTGCCCAGACCTATTTCAACTAGGAGATAAATGGGTGCTTATCGTCTCTCTGAACCCCGGTGGTTATCAGGTTGGATCTGGAACGCAATACTTTCTTGGGCAGTGGAACGGAAAAGAATTTATCGCAGATGATGTAAAAACAAGATGGCTTGATTATGGCCGCGATAATTATGCGGGCATTACATTTAACAACGCACCGCAAGAGCGCAGGATATTTCTCGGCTGGATGAGCAATTGGGAATATGCCCACACCTTTCCTACCCAACCTTGGCGAGGTGCCATGACGCTACCGCGAGAACTTTCACTGAAAAATGGAGTGCTCACCCAACAACCGGTTGTTGGCTTTGCCGAGGTACCTCAGATTTCAATAAGAACATCCGGCGGCTCGGTAAGAATTGCTGAGAACGTCGAGCGCTATATCGATGTGGGTGTACGAGATGGAAAACTATTTGTGGATACCTCTCATGCCTGGGCGGAGATCCCGGTGCCTACCGTGCAAGAGATTGAAGTGGGAAACACCAAGATAGATATCCAGATCTATCTTGATCGTGGCTCGGTAGAAGTCTTTGCTGGCAGTGGGAGTGTTTCAATTACTAATCTGATTTTTGTAGACAGCGCTCTATCTCAAGTCAGCATCAGCGGTGATGTAACTGTAATTAAATGCGAGCAGTTGTCTCTCTTAACACAAGTGAAGTAGCCACAGATAAGTGTTTTGTTTGCACGCCGGGCTTGAGAATGGAATCAATCGCAGTAGAAGCCGCCATTTGTCCTAAGAATTGAGGTGGTTGCGAAACAGTGGTGAGCCCGATGTGCTGCGAGATTTCATGATCATCAAAACCAATAATTGAAATATCTTCAGCAACCCTGAGTCCTTTTTTGCGAATAGCTTTCATCGCCCCAATTGCCATCTCATCAGAGTGACAGAAGATTGCAGTAGGTAATTTTTTGCGTCCCAAGAAAGCTTCCATTGCAATTTCTGCCGTCTGCACGTTGTAATCACCGCGGATATCATTTTCAGGATTCCACTCAAGATTGGCCTCTTGCATCGCTTTGAGAAATCCAAGGGTGCGATTATCTGAGACGTTAAAGTTCATTGCGATATCCCGAGCTCCTGAAAGTATGGCGATATCACGGTGGCCATAATCAATCAGGTGGCTCGTTGCGATTCGCCCGCCGAGCACGTCATCAACCATGACACTGTTGTGGTCTGTGTGATCAAAACCCAGAAGCGTCAAAGGAATGCCTAACGCAAGAAGAGCTTCAAATTCTTCATCTTCTGGCGGCAAACTGATAATGATTAAGGCATCAACTTTTTCTCGTAATTGCTTCTTCTGAAAAATCTGCTGTCGTGCATCAACTTGTGAGAAGTTAAATAACATGAGATCGATACCGGCTTCACGCAGACTCTGCTCAATGCCGTTAATTGATTGGGCAAAGTACCAACGTGAGATATAGGGAGTGATGACACCGACGACATTTGATTTCTTGCGAACCTCGCGCGGCAAAAGATCAGGGCGAAGCGGGTAATCAAGTGCCATCGCGGCATCGACAATTTTTTTGCGGGTCTTGTGGTTGACATGGTGCAGACCGCGCAGGGCGCGAGAAACCGTGGCCGGAGATACTCCAGCCTTCTCGGCAATCTCTGCTAACCCGCTCATAACCACCATTTCCGCAAATTTCTGCAATCGAGCGGTAAAGGTAACCCCTGAAGGGGTGAAATATCAAGCACGAGTATGCAAAAAACTGCAAAAGCGATGCGAGAGAGTTATCGCGCCCACCTTCCCTCGAAGATATGCAAACCCTTAGCCTTTTGCCACGACTGGTGAGCTATGGCAGCCAGTAAACCCTCGAAAGGACGTACTTCATGAAGAAGACATTGAAATTCGGAGCACTCGCTCTAGTTTCTGCAGTGTCAGTATCTTTGATGGTAGCCGCACCAGCACCAGCAGCACCGAGCTGTGCATCAACAAAGGCAACCGTCACAATGCTTGGCACAATCAAGCCTGAAATTCAGGATCAATTCCTCGCAGCAGTTGCTGACTACAACAAGAGCCAAAAGTGCTACGTAGTTAAGTCAATCCCAGGCGATCGCAAACTCACATTCCTTCAGAACGTGACACCACTGTATGCAGCGAAGAACGCTCCGACAATCATGTACACACTTCAAGAGATTCCAGATATGGCCGACAAGGTTATGGATTTGAAGACAACCAAGATTGCACGTTTGGTTTCAAAGGATCTTTTGGCAGCTGCAAATATCGGAGGTCGCCAAGTTGGCATTCCTTCAACAGCTGAAGCATTCGGACTTCTTTACAACAAGAAGGTTCTCGACAAGGCAGGCGTAGATCCTAAGAAGATCACAACCCGCGATGAACTCGAAGCAGCATTTAAGAAAGTTGAAGCATCAGGCACTGGCGCAGTTCGCTTCTCAAGCATCTGGTGGTCACTTGGTGCTCACGTATCAAATATCTACTTCACTAACTCAGCAAAGACAAAAGAAGGACGTCTAGCAACACTTGATGCAATGGCAGATGGAAAGAAAGATCTCGCAGGAGATCCAGTATTCCAGAACTACCTAGCAACATTTGAATTGATGAAGAAGTACAACCAGGCTAAGCCAAATACAACAGATACCGAATATGACCTAGCAGTGAAGGATCTTGCAACAGGCAAGGCCGGATTCTGGTTCATGGGTAACTGGGCAGAGCCAAACTTGTTAACAGCTTCACCAACAACAGATTTCGGAATCATGCCATTGCCAATTAGTAACGATGCTAAGGCTTATGGAAATACTTCAATTTCTGTCGGTATTCCGGGTTACTTTATGATTGATAAAGAACAATCAACATCATGGGAACAAAAGGGTGCAATTGACTTCCTTACCTGGCTATACACATCACCTCAGGGACAAAAGCGTGTTGCTGGTCCAGTTGAAGATGGTGGCATGAACTTCATCCCTGTCTACAAGGGATTCACAATCCAACCTAAGACTTTCATGGCGAAGGAAATTTCTTCTTACGTCACATCAGGAAAGACTCTTGACTGGATTAACACCTACTACCCAGCAGGTGGACAGGATCTCTACGGAGCATCAGGTCAGAAGTTGATGGCTAACGTAATCAACGGAACCCAGTACGCAGCCGAGCTTGAAAAAGCTTGGAAGGGTGTTGTGAAGACTTGGCGCGGAGTTGCGAAGTAATACATCTCTGCAATAAGCAATAGTTAGAAAGCGAGGTCACCCTGGGGTTTATTCCTCAGGGTGACCTCGCTACTATCTACCCTCAAACCTATGTACTGTGAAATGTGAAGGCAATAGCTAATGAATTTAGGATCTAAAGTGCGAAAGTTTGGAATTTTCGCTGCGATTCCTATGGCCATTTTCTCGGCAGTACTTGTATATCCCTTTGCCCAAGGCCTATTCCTGACTTTCACAGATTGGAATGGCTTTAAGTATGAGAAATTTACCGGCGTCGCAAATTACACGAAATCATTTAGAGATCCAGCTTTTTGGACAACCCTAGTCTTCACTCTTAAATTTGTTGTAGTTTCATTAGTTGCAGTAAACGTTGTGGCATTCGGTCTAGCACTCCTTGTCACCGCTAAATTACGAAGCTCCACAGTTCTTCGAACATTCTTCTTTGTTCCAAACCTCATCGGAGGCGTGGTCCTCGGAGTTATCTGGCAATTTATTTTTAACACCGCACTCGTATCGATTTCCAGCAGATTTAGCTGGCCATTTTTTAAAGAATCTTGGCTCAACGGCACCACCACAGCATTTTGGGCGCTGATCATTGTCACCGTCTGGCAGTCATCTGGTTACATGATGATTATCTATATCACCGGGCTAATTACGATCGAGCAAGATGTCTTAGAGGCAGCTCGGGTTGATGGCGCCTCAGCACTTCGTACTTTGCTTGCCATCAAGATTCCATTGATGGCGCAAGCTTTCACCATTTCACTCTTCCTAACGCTACGTAATGGCTTTATGGCCTATGACGTCAACGTCGCCCTGACTGGTGGCGGCCCATATCGCACAACAGAGTTAATCTCCATGCACATCTTCCAAGACGCCTTTGCATTTGGAAACTTTGGTACTGGCCAATCTAAGGCAGTAATCATGTTCTTGATGGTGGCAATTGCAGCCCTGGTTCAAGTCTCAGTGAGTAAGCGCTTGGAGGTTCAGCGATGAGTGAGAGTAAGAACATGGTGCGCAAAGCTATCTTTGCCGTCGGTGCCATTCTCTCTGTCGCCTATGTAATGCCATTTGTGCTGGTATTTCTCAATGCTTTTAAACCGAAGTACGACATTCTAGAAAATCCACTGGCCTGGCCGAAGCAAATCTCTTGGGATAACTTTGAGCAGGCGATGGTTAAAATGAACTTCTTTAGATCACTAACCAACTCGATTATTATCACTGTGATTAGCGTTTCAGCACTGATTGTATTTTCATCAATGCTTGCTTACTACCTGGCCCGTACTAAGACAAAGTTTTCTAAGGTCACATTCTTAATTCTGGTCGCATCCATGATTGTTCCCTTCCAGGCCCTGATGATTCCTTTCATGTCGATCTTCGCGCAATTCGTCTCACTTAATAACCGAGCGGCCCTAATCTTTTTCTATATTGGCTTTGGCGTTGCCCTCTCCACGTTTTTATATCACGGCTTCATCTCAAAGATTCCGATGGATCTAGATGAAGCAGCGGCAATGGATGGAGCAAGCGACTTAACAATTTTCTGGAAGATTATGTTCCCTATGCTCAGGCCCGTTACTGCAACCGTTGCTATCGTGAACGCCTTGTGGATCTGGAATGACTTCCTGCTTCCACGACTTGTATTAACGCAAGAGACACAGACCTTGCCGCTATCGACCTACCTTTTCTATGGCCAGTACTCGACCGAATATGGCCAAGCGATGGCCGGGCTGCTACTTGCCGTCTTGCCCATCATCATCTTCTACCTGATCCTTCAGCGTCAGTTCATCTCAGGTATCACGACTGGGGCTGTGAAGTAGCTCGGCTGTAGGTGAGGGCGCCCAGACACAGATTTGCGCCGGGATTTTCCCCGTAATAGATATGTATATGTACACTCGGGCAATCTGCGCGCCTTGCCCTCGAATGGGGCGCCCTGACTCTCCAACGGAGGAGAACCCATGAGAGCTTCTGCTGCTCTAACTAACGTCCAAGTAACAGGGACTAACCTAAATATCACGTACATCGTTTTGGCGGTGGCACTTGCTGCCCTGGCAATCGCCTATGTGTTGCGCCAGCAAGTACTTGCAGCTAGCGATGGCACTGAGAAGATGCGCGAGATTGCCGAAGCTGTTCAAGAGGGAGCGGCGGCATATCTTGCCCGCCAGTTCCGCACCCTTTCTTATTTTGTAGGAATTGTTTTCTTCCTACTCTTTGC
>CAIXKQ010000057.1 GCA_903920065.1 uncultured Actinomycetes bacterium | reverse complement strand
GTTCGCCGATTGCAGTAAAAGCCTGGAACGAGCTTCAGAAAAATTCTCCAAAGTCATATTCGAAAAATATTCCAAATGTAACTTTTGTGGTTGGCCCTAATTCTGATCCGAAAAAAGTTAAAATCGTTGAAAATCAAATACTTTTTATTCTTCATTACTATGAGAAATACGTGCCATCTAAAACACCAGTAACAATTTGGATTTGGGATGCTGAGGAAGATCGCAATTGGTATGACGCAGCGCTGCGTGCCGGATTAAGAAAGGGTTCTTATGAATCTTTAAACTTAGACCGTCGCAACGATTCTGGTGCAACTGGTCAAACTCAAGATGGAAGTCAGGGAATGGAACTTCTTCAAATTGATTTAGTAAGCGATCAATATCCTTATGTCATCTATCACGAGTTGACACACATATCACAATTTACTCAGACTTCTGGAACTAGAATGCCTTGCTGGATTCGCGAAGGCATGGCTACTTACAACGGCTTTGCTATTCAAAGTCGCATAAGCCAACCGGTTTATTTAAATAGTATGGCTCGAATAACTCAGCGCGGGCTCTCGTTAGCTTCGGGAGAAGTTGATTACAAAACAACCAAGCCTCAGTTTTGGATAGATTATTTTCAAGCAAATGAAACTCGGCCAATTTCAAAATGCATGGAACCGCAAGACTATGCAACAGGAGCTTTAGGTTTTCAGTATTTAACTGGAATGTATGGCTTTGATAGCGTTTACAAATTTCTTAAAGGTCTAGATGCCGCAGCGAAGCCGGAGTGTGAAACAAATAGCGCAGAGATTGTGCCGTGTTCAAGCTGGAAAGAGGTATTCAAAAAGGTTTTTGGTGTGACGCCAGAGAAAGCTTATTCCGGTATTTCACAGTTCATTGTGGAACAAATTGCATGGGGCTTAAAACAGAAGATTCAAGCCGATCCAGTTTTAAAGAAGAATTATGCGAAAAATTTTGCGATCCCCGAATTTAAAGTTCCTGCGATGAAGATTAGAGCGGGCTCGCCATGCACCAAAGTAGGTGAAATTGCTGATGCCAATAAGGTGAAAGTTACATGCACGAAAGTTTCTGACTATCTTTTCTGGTCAGTTTCAGTGATCGGTCAAGAATCTAATGACAAAACGCCTGCAAAAGATACAAACGCAAACCCGACCCTAAGTCCAAGTCCAACTCCGACTCAAAATCCCGATGAAGTATTTGGGCCAGGGGGACTGTGTGACATCGAAGGTCAGTATCTTCCGACCGAGAAAAATGAAGTTCTGCTCTGCTCCTCAGTTGATCAAAAATTGCGATGGAAACTAACTCCTGATCCACTGCCTACTAATGGGGTTTATCCAGGTATGAAATGTGAAACTATCGGTCAAACTATTCCTGGTGCAACAGGTAAGAGCGTTGAATGCACCTTACTCAAGGGCAAGAACGTCTGGCTATATAAGAGCTAATAAACTTTCCGCATGAAATGATCACGTAAAGTGATTGAATCTCGCGCAGATTATGAAGCGATAGTGAAAACTGTTGGCAGCGTGAGATGTTTATTAGACATCAAGCTTGAATACCCGCACTCATCGCATAGAACCATGGGCCCTTTTTCTGCATTCATGACAAGTTCGAGGTCTTGCGAACGGCACAAGAAACACTCTGGTAGATCATTAATTTGTGACACAGCAACCCCTTCTTTAGCAAGTAATCGGCTGGGGAAGCGATTTAATTCTCCGCCTGATGGCATGGGTACTCAGCGGTTAATAGTGAATGTCAGGTAAATAACGGAAGAAGATTTACTTGATTGCCGCTATTTGACGATGTAGTTCATCCCGCACATATTCGAGTTCTCGAACTACGTACTCGGTGATATCCCCGGTCTTCAAATGTTCTGGAAGAACATCCCATGTGTAGGTTTCAATCTCAAGGTGCGTTGACAGTGGAGTTCGAGCGTGAATGCGAAGAGCATCATCGATTCCAGAACGTGTGGTCTGGAATGGACCTAAATCCTGCAAGAAAACTGGCACGTGGAAATGTGTGCGCCATTCGCGTGGCCCAGGATCACTTTCCCAGGCAGCGATGGCATCTTCTAGGTTGAGGTAACGAGTGATTACGCCATTGCGAAGCTCAGTTGTTTGAGAGAGGTAGATAGTTCCGGTGTACTTCTTTAGCTCCGTAACGATTTCAGCATCTACCTGATCTACGCGCAGCGCTGCAGCTTCTTGCAATTTAAAGATTGGTATTCCGGCCTGTGAGAGCTGATCGATATCGTCAGCAATGCTCTCAAATGCAACTGATTGGTGACAAATATCTAGTACTACACCGAGGTATCGGCGAGTGGCCCCGAAAACTTCTGAGAGCGGTTCACCTGAAAGCTTGGAAATTCTCTCTGCGGCAGCCAAAGAGTAAATCTTTTCATTAAACCACTGAACTGTTTCCGGAATGGTCTCAAGAAAACAGTATGGCTCAGGCTCAACTGCAAGTTTGATTCGGCGGCCAGTTCTCTTTTCAAGATTCATCAAATGCGCGATGACCCGATAGATATTCTCATTGAAATTTGCCAGAAATTCTGGCGTGTTTGCTTTGGGGCGATAAGCAAGTGGCGCTGTTTGAATAGTTGGTTCTACCGGCTGGTTTGTAACCTCTGCCAAGATGTCGGCAATATGCATGGTGTATTTGGTGCGGGCTTCTGTGGTCCAGTCAGGTTCGTACACTCGCTCTTTAACAATCTCGCCCTTAAAAGGTCCATAGGGAAAGGCGTTTACTGTGAAGATGTAGAGATTGTTATCTTCCAGGAATTTTTTTAACCAGGTGCGCTCTTCCGGCTTTGCCAACAATTCCTCTACTGAGGCATTTGCTAAACGAAGTGATACACCCATGGGTGCATCGGGACTAAATCTTTTCTTCACTTCTGGCACAAATGTAACCAGAGAATTTTTCATCTCGGGCCAGGTATCACCCGGATGAACGAGAGTGGAATACGTTAAATGTCCGTAGCCATTTCCGAGATCCACCTCTACTTACCGTTGCCAATATGATTGAAGGTAGAAGTATTTAGATGAGACTGGGAATCGCGAGTGGTATTTAAATAACCACCAGTTGTGAAGTAGCGCTGGCCTGCGACCAAGAGCTCTTCTGCTGGGAATTTAGTGATTACTTCACATCCAGTAGCAGTCACAACAATCTCTTCTTCAATACGGGCAGCGCCCCAGCCATCTTTAGCAGGCCAATATGTTTCAAGGGCAAAGACCATTCCCTCCTCAAGGGTTTCTGGGTTTTCCAATGAAATCATGCGACTGAATATTGGACGCTCCCAGATAGATAGTCCAAGACCATGGCCGTATTGAAGGGCGAATGCTGCCTCTTCATTAGCAAATCCAAACTCTTCCGCCTTCGGCCAGACCTTGACGATATCTGCAGTTGTAGCACCTGGCTTGACCAGAGCAATTGCCTTATCCATGTACTCGCGGCAGATTGTGTAAGCATCACGCTGTGCCGGTGATGCTGAACCAACGGCAAAGGTGCGGTAGTAGCAGGTGCGATATCCCTGATAGCTATGAAGGATGTCAAAAAATGCTGGGTCTCCCGGACGAATGAGTCGATCAGAGAAAACATGTGGGTGCGGTGAGCAACGCTCGCCAGAAATAGCATTCACGCCTTCAACATGCTCGGAACCTAGATCGTAAAGAGTCTTTGCTACTAAGCCGACGCATTCATTTTCTTTGACTCCTGGACGAAGGAATGAATACAAATCGTCATACGCCTTATCCACCATTGAGGCAGCAGTGGTGAGGAGTGTAATTTCATCTTTTGTCTTAATGCGACGAGCAGCTAGAAATATTTGTTGTCCATCAACAACTTGAATTCCTTTTGCTTGTAGTGCAAATAGAACTGGTGGCTCAACGATATCTATTCCAAGAGGTTCTCTCTCTAGGCCGTAAGCCTTAAGAACTTCATAAATCTTGTCAGCAACTTTCTCTGCCTGACCAGCACTTGGTGGAATAGCTCCACGTAGCGTTGAAATTCCGGCACGTGATCCGACGAGTGGGCCGGCATCGTGATGCGGTCCATGTCCGTTTGCACTTGCATCGGTGTGGGCCTTATCAAGCCATGGGTTGTTGATTGTGTGGTGCTTTGCAGCTGAACCGAAATCCCAAAGTACCGGTTCTCCACCACGAGGCAAGATCGAGAAGCGAATCATCTTGTCCATCGCCCAGGTGCCGATATGTGTTGAAGTCATGTAACGAATATTGTGAAAATCAAAGGTAAGAAGTGCTCCCAGGCTTGAAGTCTCAAGCTCTGCCTTCAGGCGTGCCAGGCGTTCGGTGCGCAGGCGCTCGTAGTCGACTCGGTTCTCCCAATCAACTGCATTGGTTCCGTAGGTTGCGATAGCCATTGTTCACTCCTGTGGGATCGTTCTAGCGCTGTATTTGCCAGATGTTCTCTCCTAGTTAACACTAGCAAAACAGGGGTGTCAAGGTATTTCTAGCACCCCCTAGCGCCCCCTAGAGCCTTAAATCGGGTCAGGAGTGCTCGACGTTACAGCCATGGACAAACCAGATTCCACGAAACTGCGTACTGCTGGTATTTCTAAAACGGTGTGGGATGGAGGAATCAAATCCCATGGAATGACCGGCGGAGAGTTGCAGGACGAGGTCTCCGATAGTTACTTCGAGCTCTCCGACAATTGCATATCCGTATTCAAAACCATTATGGAAAATCATTTCGCCAGACTTATTTGTCTCTGCACCCGGTTCATAGACAATCTCCATAAAGTTAACGGACTCTTCCGCTGTCGCAGCAAGACGTTCCCAAGTGACGCCAGAATCCATTGTGATGACACTGCGATTATTAGGATTTACCGCTGAAATTCGTGCTCTTGAGCTGTCCCATGCATCCGTTGGATGATCAAAATTATTTCGATTAACTTCCAAGTCATAAGCCTTAGTAGGGGCAGCCACTGGTTCGCCAGCACTCTCAAAGAGAACATCGACTGGCACACTTAAAAGTTTTGCTAACGCATAGAGAGTTGCCACCGATGGTTGCGATTTACCATTTTCGATTTGCGAAACAAATGAAGGCGAGACATTAAGTTGGCGGGCAATCTCGCGAAGAGAGAGTCCAGTCTTCATTCGAATCTCTTTTAATCGAGGTCCAAGGTAGGCAATCGGGTCAGTCATAACCTTCTCTCCCAGTACATAGTCAGAGCAGAGCGCCCCCGTGGATGCCAGAAACCTACTGCGGAGTAGGTCCCTTGTTAGGCACCGGCTTAGTATAAAAGTGTTTAGAGGGGCTGTACACCCCCCAATTCTGGGCGTATATTTCTTTGTAATCGTTTGCCGATACTGAACAGGGGAAGATTTGATGAAAATGAACTACGTCCACCACGTTGGACTCGTGTGTACCGATCTCGACCGTTCGATTTATTTCTATCACGACATCTTAGGTTTCCAATTCCAAAATGAACCCACCGGTTGGTTTGAAGGACCAGAGCTGGAAAAAGGTGTGGGCGTCCCCGGAGCAAAACTTCGCCAGGTCTCTCTTTGGGTTGATAAGACCACCACTTTTGAACTTATTGAATATGCAGATCGTGCTGATACTGATGGCAAGCCGGTACCCAACAACCGACTTGGAGCCGCTCACGTCTGTTTTCACGTAGACGATATTTACGCAACAAAGGCGGAGTTGGAATCTAAAGGCGTTAAGTTTTACACCGATGTCAACGTAGTGGATTCAGGTCCACTCGCAGGATGGCGTTGGTGCTACTTCAGTGATCCAGATGGTTTGGCGCTGGAGCTCATTCAATGGGACTACTACGACAAAGAGCAACACGAAGCCGCAAGTCGGGAATATCTCAAAAACCGTCCTGCACTGAGCACTCTTAAGCCACTCTTTCCAAAATAAATGTAGCTGTTCATTAAAAAAGCCCCCAGATTACCTGGGGGCTTTTTTAATGTCTTACTTCTATCAGATTACTTCTTTACTTTAACAAGTACCTTCATCTGATCACCCTTAGGATCAATGAGAACATCAAATCCCTTGGTTACTACATCATCGATACCAATGACAGCTGAAATCATCTTCTCAATTGGGTACTTGCCAGTTGCCGCAAGGCGAATAACGCGTGGCCAGTCGGTGATTAAGTAGCACCAAGAACCGATGTATGAGATATCTTTTTCAGATAACTTCATGGCATCAATGGTTGCTGGCTTTGTATGCAAACCAGTTTGAACAATTCTTCCGCTACGACGCACACTGTTCATGCAACCCGTGAGTCCGCCAGTGCTACCCGATGCTTCCACAGCCATATCCACGCCGCGACCTTCAGTGAGTTCAGCAATTGTGGCTGCAAATGAATCATCCATCGGATTAAGAACTGGACCTAAATCTAGAGCCTTCGCAAAAGCTGCTCGGTGTGGGTTTGGCTCAGCAATAATGACTTGTGATGCTCCAATTGCATTCGCATAGAGCGCAGAAAGTGCACCGATTGGACCAGCGCCAGTAACAAGAATGATGTCTCCACCAGTTACTCCTGCACGATCGACACCATAAGCTGCAACGGCAGCTGGTTCTACAACTGCGCCAGCTTGATCGGAGATTGAATCAGGAAGCTTGGCAACTTGATACTCCTTGAGGATTGCAATTTCTCCAAGACCACCAGTTGGTGCAGAAAGCCCGGTGCAAGCAAAGAGTTCACAGAGATGGCCACGACCAGTGCGACAAGGAATGCATCGGCCGCAGACAATTGCCGGCATGATTGCTACGCGATCTCCTACTTTGACATCGCGGACATCTTTTCCAATCTCAATAACGCGCGCTGAGAACTCATGTCCAAGAATTTGCGGGTTCGTAACACCAGTGAGTGGGTGTGGCTTTGTAGGAGTAACGATTGCTCCCACAACATACTCGTGCAGATCTGTTCCACAAATGCCACAGTAGAGAACTTCTACCGCTACTTCATCTGCAAGCGGAGCTCCTGGGGCGGCAACTTCTTCGATGCGAATATCTTTCTGACCATGAAAACGTGCTGCCTTCATTTCTTTCCTCCGGATCGAGTGAGTGTGTATGAAATTGCTGCAAAAACAATAAGTAACCCTTGGAAGAGATACTGATAACTTTGACTGAGATCGAGAATAACGCATGCATTAAGAACTTGAATCATGAGAACTGAACCAAGCAAGCTTCCAATGAATGAACCGCGGCCACCAAGAAGACTGGTGCCACCAAGAACTACTGCGGTGATGGATTGAAGAGTGTAAGAAGTGCCTTGTGCAGGATCTCCCAGACCGATCAATCCCATAATGATTACTGCGCCCAGTCCAGCAAAGACAGCTGAGGCGATATAAGCACCAATAATGGTGCGATTAATATTGATACCAAGGCGGCGTGCAGATTCTTCATTCGAGCCTGAAGCGCGCAAACGCACTCCCCAGTTGGTTCGACGCAATAGAAGTTCGAAAACGATTGCTGCAATCACCAAAATAATGAATGTGTAGGGAACTGGACCAATTTGTAAGAGCAAGAGCTCGGTAAAGGTGGCGTTGAAATAGCCCCCTGGAGATGGGCGGAGCAGGAAGCCGATTCCGATGAGTGCGATATAGACCGTCAGAGTTCCGGCAACGGGAGTGAACTTTGCGAAGCGAATTAGGGCTCCGTTGATTACTCCTATAAGTACTGCAAAGACAAATATGAGGACAAATCCAAGAATGATGATGAAGAGAGATTTCTTATCATTAATAAAAAATGAGCCTATGACCAGTAAGACTCCAGATGCCGGCCCAACGGAGAGATCGATACCTCCTGTCATTAACACAATGGTCTGACCTAAGGCGATAAAACCCAGACCGGTGGCTAAGCCAAGAACAGCATTGATGTTGTAAGAACCGAAGTACATATCATTCTTTGAATAAATGAACATCGCCAGGAGTGCAATCATCGCCATCAGCACTGTCGGAGGTAAAAAGTCAGAACGAAGGATTCTGCGTCGGCGAAGTTGCTTTTCGGTAACAAGATTCTCTTCTGCAGTCTTTAGCTTTGTCGAACTAATAGCGGCAGCAACCATCTTGGACTCAGTGATGTCGCTACCTTCTAGGGTGCTGACAATGTGTCCGCGGGACATGACATAAACTCGATCGCAAAGGCCCTCTAACTCTTTTGTATCGGATGAGTTAACAATGACTGGAATTCCACCCTCAGCGGTCTCACGAAGGATTTTATAAATTTCTGCACGGGCGCCAACATCCACACCTTGAGTAGGCTCATCAGCGATAATCAAAATTGGGTCAGAGAGAAGAGACCTGGACATAACAATCTTCTGCTGATTTCCACCAGATAGTGCTGATACATCAGCATCCATAGATGGTGCTTTCACATCAATGGACTTCAGGGATGCATGAACAGTGCTTGTCTCTTTCTTGCGACTGACAAAAATTCCAGAAGTTAACTTATTGAGCGCATTAACTGCTGCATTCTCGCGGACTGAAAGAGTCATCATTAAGCCCTCACCGTGACGATCTGAGGGCAAATATGCAGCCTTAGTAAGAAGTTGCTTGGCCGCTGTTGGCTCTCCATTAATTTCGATAGTTCCAGAGAACTTATCCAAGCCAGCGATAGCCCGAAGAAGTTGACTCTGACCATTGCCGACAACTCCAGCAATTCCAACAATCTCACCTTTATTTGCTTTCAGGGATACGTTTTGGAATTCAGGACCAGAAATATTATCTACTTTGAAGAATTGCTTGTCGCTGCTGAGCCCACCGTGCTTGGCCGGGAATGTGGATTCCAGTTCTCGTCCAACGATGAGAGTCATAATTTCATCATCAGAGATATTGGCTATCTCTTTTACTCCGCGCCATTTTCCATCGCGAAGAACGGTAACTCGGTCTGCAAGTTCACGAACTTCAGCTAAACGGTGGGTGATGTAAACAACGGATGTACCGGATGCGGCAATCTTCTTAATGCGCTTAAAGAGAATTTCAACTGACTCTTGCCCCAAAGGCGCTGTGGGTTCATCGAGAATAAGTACTTTAGGATTAACAGCAAATGCCTTTGCCAGATCAAGCAGGTGTTGTTGGGCAATCGATAGATTCTCAACGCGGTCCTTGATGCTTACTGTAAATCCAAAATCATCCAACATCTTGCGCATAGTGGCAGCCGGTGAGCCCTCGGCAAGGAGGAATTTTTCGGGAACTGAAATTTTGATATTTTCTTCAATAGAAAGATCGGGCAGTACCGCCGGGTGCTGGTGCACAATCGCAAGTCCGAGTTCGGTCGCTTGATGCGGAGTGAGAGAGGAAATAACCTCACCGCTTATTTCAATGGTGCCCGAATCTGGTTGGAGAGTTCCGGAAGCGACATTCATAAGCGTGGACTTACCGGCGCCGTTTTCACCTAGTAGAGCGTGAATTTCTCCGGCGCGCACCTCAAGTGTTACATCCTGGAGCGCCGGGACTCCGGCGAAACTCTTGGAAATGTTCGACAGGATTAAAGAGGGGCGTGACACTGTTCCACCTTTTCTATATTAGCTAAAACTGAAGACTACATTGGAAAATCAGATTGGCTACTTTACGTAGCCAATCTGATTCTATTTCCTAATTACTGCAGTGCTTAGTTGGTCTTCAACTTAGCTTGTGCGTCACCTGACATCTTTGCAGATAGGTAAACGTCACCTGGCAGATCTGTACGGCATTGAACCTTTGAAGGCTTTCCTGAAATGGAATCTTCGAACAAGGTTGATGGATAAGCCTTATCTTTAGGAGTCTTTCCACCTGTAGCTAGAGCGACTGCCCACTGTGTTGCAAGGCGTGAGTGATCGTTCTGAGTTGAGATAGTCATCATCTTGAAGTCAGCCTGAGCTGCCTTGTTGTCCTCGAAGAAGCAACCTAGAACGTTTCCGTCTGAAGTTGCAATTGCAGGAACCTTCCAGCCTGAATCAACAGCAGCCTGTAGAGCTGAAACCATTGATGGACCGAAGTCAGATGTGATTACATCGATCTTTGGATACTTTGCGATTGCAGCAGTCAAGACTTCCTGAGTCTTTCCTGGATCCCAACCGGTAACTTCGAATGGAGCCTCACCGATAAACTTGTACTTTCCAGTTGTACCGAGAACTTGCTCAAGTCCCTTTGACTCATCAGCACCTTGGCTGTTACCAGCTGGTCCTGAGATACGAAGGATGTTTCCACCGTCTGGAAGGTTCTTCTTAATCCACTGTCCCCATAGCTTTCCAGCTAATACGAAGTCAGATCCGATGAAGATGTTGTAATCCTTGCCAGCTGTTCCACCTGGAGCAACACGGTAAGGAACTGTTACAACGCCAGCCTTATAAGCTGAACGAAGAGCAGGAAGCATGGCTTGACCAGCATCTGGGAATACAACAATTGCCTTTACGCCTTTAGCAACCATTCCCTTAATGTCAGAGATTGCCTTGTCTGTCTTGCCTTGACCATCTGCGTAGTAAAGCTTGGTTACGTTAGGACAAAGTTTAACTTCTTCACGAACTGCAGCGGTTGTTACTAGTCGCCATGAGTTTCCACCGAAACCATCAGTGAAGCCCATTGTGATCTTCTTTGGTCCGCACCATGAAGGTAGTGCTGCGTTAGCTGATGAAAGAGCTACAACGCTTGTTGATGCCGCGAGTGCAACAATTGCGAATGCACTCACAGCTAGTGTGGCTCGAGATTTTAAGCGTATCAAGTGATTTCCTTTCCTAGATGTGCGGCATCCGTTGACGCACTTTCGACGTTCTTGCGAGGTCGAAACTTAAGTTAGATAGGTTGTAGTTGCCTATCTTCTTTCTTGAATGAGAAATTCACAGATTTCCAATTCACTGCATAGAGGGCAATTCCGATCATGAGCGAAAGGGAGATAACAATCGTGCGCACGCCATAAGGCACACCCAAAGACAGTACAAACATATCGAGTTGCTTTAAAAAGAGTGCTCCGAGGGCAGACGCGGCAGGAAAGCCTCGGCCGCCGAGAAGAGAGGTTCCACCGAGTACCACGATGGCTACAGAAGGTAGAACGTAGTCATCACCCTGATAAGCAGTTGGCTGAGAGATAACTCCCCCGAGAATTACTCCTGCAGTGCAGTAGAGAAGTTGCGCACACACGTATGCACCAATTTGATAGCGAACAACCTTGAGGCCAGTTGCATATGCCGCGCGTGGATTAGCACCGACAGCTTCAAATCGTCGTCCAAAAACAGTGCGCTTTAACAAAATAGTGACAATTATTGCGGCGATAATTCCGAAATAAACTGAATGGGGTAATCCAAAAATCTTGTCATTTGTAAAACTCGAGAGACGATCGGTAGTGCGACGTGGGCTACCTCCGGAGAGTGCCATCATGACTCCATACAACAAAGCATTAACGCCAAGAGTTGCCACGATGGAATTAAGTTTTGTTTTCGTGATCAGAAATCCATTTATAAGGCCAGTGATAATTGCAGCTACAAAAGCTGCAGCAACTGCCGGAATCAGACGATCATCGTTGCGATCAGGTCCCCAGGTAACAATGACAACTGTTAAGGAGACCGCACCTGCAACAGAGAGATCAATTCCGCCTTGCTGGACAACAAGAGTTTGACCTAAACCGATAATTGCTAAACATGCAGCAAAGGGAAGCATGCCAAGCTGAGCAATCTTGCTTACGCTTGTTGGGGCAATCAGAGCACTGGCAATATAAAGAAGAATTGTTGCGCCAAGCACCGTCTTCATCCCGCGCGAGATTTGTAAGCGTGCCGAACGCTTCAATTCACGGACTGGCGGATTACTCATGGTCACCTACTAGCTCTCTGTAAAGTGTGACTGTACACAGAGGTCACGGGCGTTAACAAGTATTTCTTATAACGTTTGTATCAAGATTCGTGGATAAATCTGAAAAGAGCAGCCATATCCTGGGCATCAAAGCCGGCACTTTGAGCGTGGGCATAGAGCTCGCGCACGCCAGTGGCAGCCGTGAGAGAGGTATCCGATGCCTGGCCAAGTCCCAGAATGAGGCCCATATCTTTGAGAACGGTGTCAATCCTCATCGCCACAGGGGCAGCTGGATCGAGGAAGGCCGCTCGCTTGTACTTAACGAACGGGGCGGCAATGACGCTCTCTTCTAAGACGTCATAGGCAGCACTTGCTTGGATCCCATTTGCGGTGGCCAGTGCAAGGCCTTCACTCACCGCAGCGTTTAAGGAGTGAACAATGAGATTGACCGCCAACTTCATTGCTTGGCCAGCACCGGCCATACCAAGGAAGGCTGTCTTCTTTGCAAAGGCTGCAAAAATTGGTTCAACTTTCTTAATATCTGATTCTTTACCGCTTGCCATCACAAGTAGTTGATGCGCGGCAATAGTTGCAACACTGCCTGATACTGGTGCATCAACAAAGGCAATTGCTTTAAGTGCCAAAGCTTGATCAAGTGCTTTTGCACTCTCCACCCCACTAGTTCCCATATCAATAACTATAAGATTGCTTTTCATGCCCACCAATGTTTGAGGATCATCTAATAGCACTGCTTGTGTAACTTGACCGTTAGTAAATAAGCAAATTGCAAAATCTGCCACGACTAAAGCATCATGGGCGGTGTTGTGAGACTGAGTGCTTCCTTGAGGAAGCGAAGCTAAAAGTTCGTCTGCAACGTTTTTACTACGATTCCATAAATGAACGATGTGCCCTGCAGCGACCAGCTCTTTTGCCATCGCAGCACCCATCTTGCCGACACCTAAGATTGCAACGTGTGATTGGTTAGACATTTTGTGGGGTTACCAAAATCTTTCCGTTAGCTTTTCCTGCAACAAGGACATCAAATGCCTCTTTGACATTTTCTAACGTGTAGATGCGGTCTGTGAGTAAGTTTGCAATAGTTCCGGAAGCCAATAGGGACAAGGCTTCTGGGATGTCCTCCTTGCAGATGTGGGCAGCAGTTGTTTGCAAGACAACCTCTCTCAAAACCGCATCAACAAATGGAAATTCTTGTGGGGTTTTATTAAGGCCCATAAGAACAAGATTTCCGCCTTTTTTTGTAAGTGCGAGCCCACGGGCAGCAGCATCGGGAGCCCCAGATGTCTCAAAAACTACATCTACGCCAGTGGGGAAGAGCGCCTTAACTTCGGCGGGTGTAATTCCTGGTGAGATCAAAATGGTCTTATCAGCCCCCAATTTTGTTGCAACATCTAAGCGCTTTTGATCGATATCCATTGCGATGATTTCAACGCCATAATTTTGTAAGGCCACGCAAGCGAAAGAACCAATTGCACCGACACCAAGAAGAATGACTTGGTCGCCTTTTTTCACTCCTGCACGGCGAACGCCGTGAATACCAACAGCCAGTGGTTGAGCAAGTGCTGCACTCTCATCGCTGACATTATCGGGAATTGGAATACAGATATTCTTTGGGGCAACGGCATACTCTGCTAATCCACCATGAATACTTAAACCTAAGGTGTAATAGTTATCGCACAAGTTAGTACGACCTACCTTGCAGAGAGCGCATTGACCGCACGAGACACCCGCTCCACATGCAACTCTCTGTCCAATCATCTCTTGTGCATTGGATCCCGCTTCTACAACAGTTCCAATAAATTCATGTCCCAAAATAGTTGCGCCTTGGTGCTTACTATTGGGGTTCGCAATCTTTAATGGAACCAACATAGAGTTTTTTGCATACTCAGATGCATCTGTTCCGCACAGCCCGTTGTATTTGACGTGTACTAGGACGTCATCAGGACCCAGATTTGTAGGTTTAGGAAAATCCTCAACTCGCAAGTCCTTAATATCGTGCAAAACGGCAGCGCGCATCGTTGTTGACATCATTTACCTGAGTTCGTAACGTGAACTTTCACTTGGCTCTTGTCAGTAAGTACCTTCTGATAAGCCTTATCCGCATCAGAGATATCAAATGAAGAAGTAACGAGCTTTGATAGATCAAGGTTGGTACGTGAGAGGAAGCGAATAGTTTCAGGCCACACACCTGGGGAGCCGATAATTCCACGTACCTGGAGCTCTTTAGATTGGATCAAGCCCATTTCAGTTTGGGCTTTTCCGCCCACACTAATTCCGATAATCACAACTCGTCCGTGAAATGCAGCAACTTCAAGAGTTTGAGCCATCGCCTCTGGGCGACCACTTGCATCGATGACAATAGTTGCTCCAACTCCCTTGGTTGCATCCATGACAGCTTCTTTAGTGTTCTGCTTAATCGGATCAATAACAATTTCAGCGCCAAGGCTCTGTGCAATCTTGGCGCGATCAGTTGAAGGTTCAATAACGATTACGCGGGCGCCCTTTGCAGCAGCTGCGGCAATAACTCCCAGTCCAATAGGACCTGCGCCAAATACAGCAACAGTGTCACTTGCATCCATATTCTCTGCGCGAACAGTGGCGTAGTAGCCACAACTAAAGGGCTCAACAAGTGCACCTTGGGTCCACGAGACATTCTCTGGCAACTTGTGCAGCCAATCAGCTTTTGCAATGAAGAACTCAGCCATTGCGCCGCTGATGCTAAAGCCAAAGTGCTCCTGGCCGATAACACATTCACCTACTACGCGGTCACCCGCTTTTAACTTAGAGACCTTACTGCCAACTTCCATAACTTCTGCTGACCATTCATGTCCAGGAATGATTGGATAGTTAAAAGGAATGATGTATCGACCTTCAAGGAGTTCGATATCAGAGTGACAGATCCCCACAGAACGACTAGCTAGAAGAACCTCGTCATCAGCAATTTTGGGAATTGCGATCTCGTTAACGGACATGACGTTAGGGGACATGAATTGCAGTGCCTTCATTCTTTTCTTCTCATTTCGTTAGTAGGGTAGAAAATCTCACAATCGTATTTACAGAAGAACCATTCCGCCATCAATCATGATGGTTTGACCCGTCATATAATCTGAATCACTCGATGCTAGAAATAGTGCCATTCCTTCCAAATCCGCAGGTGTAGCAGCCCGCCCGCGCAATATTCCAGCTGAAAATTCTTCTGTCGCTTGTCCTGGGCGCTCTGACATACCCATCTCCATAAGATCTCGATCAAGATCAATCCATAGTGGTGTGTCTACTACTCCTGGTGCAAATGAATTACAAGTGATGTTGTGCTCTGCTAATCCTCGAGCTGTTGCTTGAGTCAGTGCATTGACTGCAAACTTGCTGGCGCAATATGGTGCAAAAGCTGGATAACCCTGGCGACCGGCGATAGATGCGGTATTAACAATCTTTCCGCTCTTCTGGGCAATCATGTATTTTCCAGCCTCCTGCGTGCAGATGAGCACACCTAGACCGTTTACATTCATGATGGCATTCCAGTTCTCCTCAGTCACTTCCATTAAATGCATAGGTTTGTTAAATCCAGCATTGTTAAAGATGACATCGAGTGAGCCTGCCCAATCAACAAATTTCTTGAAGCCGGCTCGAACTTGTTCGCGGTTTGAAACATCAGCGGTGAAGGCAAACGCCTGACCACCCTTATCGTTGATCGCTTTGGCAACTCGCTCTGCTGCTGCCGTGTTCACATCACAGACACCGACCTTTGCACCCTCAGCACCAAAAACCTTGGCGAATCCCTCGCCGATGCCAGAACCGGAGCCAGTAACTATGATCGATTTTCCAGAAACTCGTCCCATGAGATCTCCAATGATCGCTATGTACTCGCAAAAGTTTGGCACTGTGAGCGCAAAGCGTCAAGTGCCAGCGAACATTCAAGGGCATATCTTGTCTTTATGTTTAGTCTCACATAACATCGGCACATTGAGACGCCTCACTGAATGGATGGAAAAATGAGTAAAAACGCCCTTGTCATCGGAGTTACCGGCATTACTGGTAACAATATTGCAGCAGAACTCCAGAAAAAGGGTTTCACTGTGTATGGCCTCTCACGTAAGCCAGGAATTATCGTCCCAGGCGTAAAGCACGTATACGGTGATGTTCTTGATCCAGCAAGTGTGAAAAAGGCTGTCGAAGATCTGCCTATTTCGCATCTTTTCTTCTGCACATGGTCACGTCAGAATAGTGAGAAAGAAAACATCGCTGTTAATGGTGCGATGCTACAAAATACGCTCGATGCCTTTGCTCAAAAGCGAACACTTGAGCACACCGTATTAATTACCGGCCTGAAGCACTACCTCGGGCCCTTTGAATCATATGCAGCAACTCCAATGGAAACTCCATTTAAAGAGAGTCAAGCTCGCCTACCCATTGATAACTTTTATTACACGCAAGAAGATATTTTGTTTAAGGCAGCAGCTGAACAGAATTTCACATGGTCAGTGCATCGTCCCCACACCATGATTGGCTGGGCGTTAGGCAATGCAATGAACATGGGCGTGACACTTGCTGTCTACGCATCAATCTGTAAAGAGACAGGTGCTCCATTTATATTCCCTGGCTCTAAAGAACAATACAACGGCGTTACCGATGTAACAGATGCACGTTTGCTCGCTCGCCATGCGGTCTGGTCTGCAACGGATCCTGCCGGAAAGAATGAAGCCTTTAATACAGTCAATGGCGACGTATTTCGTTGGCGCCAACTCTGGAAATTACTTGCAGAGTACTTTGATGTTACTGATCCGGGCTACCCTTCAGAAATTTCTCCACTTGAGCCACGCATGACAGACGCAGATGCCCAGTGGGAAAAGATAGTTGCCAAATATTCACTCAAAGCACACAAAGCATCTGAAATAGCTTCTTGGTGGCACTCTGATGCTGACTTAGGGCGTCAGGTAGAAACCTTTGCTGACATGGGTAAGAGTCGTAAGGCCGGCTTTAATGATATTCAAGTAACTCCAGATTCCTTCTTTGAGCTATTTGAAAAACTCAGAGCTGAAAAAATTATTCCGCCACGTTCTTAATTACAATTTAAATACATCGGGGTGCTGGGCTAATTCAAGCCTGGTACGCCTGATGTGGCCAAATAAGATCCGTTCGGCATCATCAGAATCGCGCTTAATAATCGCCGATAACAGTAAATGGTGCTCGTAATGAGCTGCCTTGAAGTGGCTTGCCGCCAATAGGCGAGAGTATGCGCGCCGATAGTGCTGAGTTGTATTCCATAACCGATTGACCATATCGCCTACCAACACAGTCTCTGCCTTCGAATATGAGAGTAAATGGAACTGGCGATCTAACTTAAGAAAAGTTTCTACATCATCTGTAGCTTCCATTTTACTTACTAAGTCACTTAATTCAGCAACGAGAGAATCTGTCATTGCCGGAATACTCAGGCGTAGTAGCAGCGGCTCTATGCGTTCACGGATTTGATACATCTCCTCACACTCAGCCAGGCTCAGATGTGAAATCCACGCACCGGTATGAGCGACAAGATTAATCAGCCCTTCTGCTTCAAGAATACGTAGCGCTTCCCGAACCGGTGACCTAGATGCACCAAATTGCTCGGCAATATCTTCTTGACGAATACGCACTCCCGGAGGGAATTTGCCAGAGAGAATTTCCTCTTTCAGAGAATTTGCAATTTGTTGACTGAGCGCAAGGTCGTTCTCGTTGTGAAGAACTGTCATTACATATCCGGTTTCGCTGGGTGCCAAAGAATTGTTGTTGCATTTTTTTCATAGGCCTTACCGGCAGGATAAGAAACAAGTTCAAACTGCATTCCCCATGGGCTTGTGAAATACACCCACTTTTGTCCTTCTGAGTGACTTTTACTTAAAGTTGGTTCTCCCAGTATTGAAACGCTCTTACTCTTGAGATACTCAAGGGCTGTATCAAAATCATCAACATAAAAAGCTAAGTGGTGCCCGCCAATGTCCGAGTTCCTAGGTTGAGGCGCTGCCTCATCGGCTGCCTCATATTGAAATACCTCAAAGTTTGGCCCGGACTTGCATCTAAAGAAGCGAAGCTCGCGCATCACCGTGCGAGGGTGGACTCCTAAATGCTCAGCCATCCAATCGTCATCGCTACTAAATGGCCCGAGGCTATAAATGAGCTCACAGCCAATGACATCAACGAAGAATCTCTCGGCTTGGTCAAGATCGGGGACGGTAAATCCAATGT
>CAIXKQ010000056.1 GCA_903920065.1 uncultured Actinomycetes bacterium | reverse complement strand
ATGCAAAGCGCCTCTATAACTTCTAATTCACTTCACTTACGCGTTAGTCACCCATAGCTCCAGTGGCTTTCGCACGGCAAAAAGTTCGGCATACCTTGGCAGCGGCTCAATCACTTTGATTCGAGGCATCCGCTCAATTAACTGACGAATCGCAATACGGGCTTCCAGGCGTGCCAAAGGTGCACCAATGCAGAAATGGATTCCATGGCCAAAGCTGACATTGCCGGCATCTTTGCGAGTGATATCAAAGCTCTCCGGATTACTAAAGCGCAAGGGGTCACGGTTTGCCGCGCCAATCATGAAGTGCACATAATCACCTTTTTTAATCTTTTGGCCATGAATGTCAATATCTTCACCTGCGATACGAGACTGCTTTTGAATCGATGAGTCAAAACGAAGTGTCTCCTCCACGGCTGGCTCGATAAGCTCTGGATTATTGCGCAACAACTCGAGCTGATCTGGATTATCTGATAGCGCTCGCACCATATTACTAATCAGACCCTCTGTGGTTTCAAAGCCAGCAAAAAAGAGATTAACTGTGAGTGCGGCTAATTCTTGATCAGTGAGATTGTCATCTTCTGGTGGAGCAGTAAGTACTCTGCTCAGTAAATTCTCTCCCGGATTTTTGCGAATTTCTTCGAATAATTGCTTTAAATACTCCTGGGCTTCTAGCGCAACAGTCTCAGCAAATTTTGCCTTCTCGGTAGTTACTTGCGCCGATGCAATAAAGCCAGCCAAGCCATCTGCCCAACGCTTGAGATCTTCCTGCTTCTCTATCGGCATACCCAATAACTCACAGATAACTAGCGATGGTAATTGGAATGAAAAATCATCTACCAGATTAAAGCTTTCTTTCTTGGTTACTTCATCTAATAACCTGGAGACAAGAACTTCAATTTTGGGCTCCATTGCGCTGATACTGCGTGGAGTAAATGATTTGCTAATCAAGCGGCGAAAACGGGTGTGGTCAGGTGGATCCTGAAAATTCATGTAACGATTAAGTGTCCATTGCGAAACTGGATACTGCTCTCGCTCTTCTGGCGTGAAGTGCGAGGCGGCGGCGGCAATTCTACCCTTCGCAATAAGTTGCTCGCCATGCAGGCCCTCTTCAACTTCTAGAAATGGGCTAACAATCCAGGCGTTAACTTTCTTACTCCAAAATACCGGCGCAGATTCATGCATGTATTTGTAGGCAGAGTATGGATTATTAAAATAAGCTGGCGTTAAGAAGTTATTTTCTTCCCAATCCTGAGATGGCAACATAACTCCCTTTCGATTTATACGTTACTTGTTAGTTATCCATAACTGAGTCGGTTTGCGGACGGCAAGTAGTTCAGGAAAGGTTGGTTGTGGGTTTAGGATTGAAATCTTTGGCATACGCTCGAGCAACTGACGAATAGCGATGCGCGCTTCAAGACGAGAAAGGGGCGCCCCAATACAGAAATGAATGCCATGGCCAAAACTGATGTTACCGGCATCAGATCGCGTGATATCGAAAACTTCAGGGTTGGCAAATCTTGCCGGATCGTGATTTGCAGCGCCAATCATGAAATGAACATAATCGCCAGCCTTAACAGTTTCACCTAGAATTTTGACATCTTCACTCGCAACTCGAGATTGTTTTAAAATCGAGGATTCATAGCGCAAAGTTTCCTCCACCGCTGCATCCATTAGCTCAGGCTTACTGCGCAATAACGCCATCTGCTCTGGGTGATTGACCAGTGTCATCACCATATTGCCAATCAAACCTTCAGTTGTTTCAAAACCAGCAAAGAAGAGTTGGATTGTCAGGCCAACAATTTCTTTATCTGTTAATCCATCCTCGGCGCCTTGTAAATTAACAATTCTGCTCAACAGTCCATCGTTCGGTTCTTTACGTACCTGTTCGAAGAAGCCCATGAGATATTCCTCGGCTTCTCGTGCTACTTCCTCAGCCTGTGCTGCTTGTTCATGAGTAATTCGAGCAGAGGCGGTAAATCCGGCAACACCGTCAGACCAACGCTTGAGATCCCATTGTTTTTCAAGTGGGATTCCAAGAAGTTCGCAAATCACCATAGCTGGCAGTTGGAATGAGAACTCATCAACTAAGTTAAAAGTCTCTTTTTTCATCGCCTCATCGAGTAATTTGGAGACAATAGCCTCAATTTTAGGCTCAAGTGCGTTGATGCTACGAGGTGTAAAAGATTTACTGATCAAGCGGCGCAAACGAGTGTGTTCTGGTGGATCTTGAAACACCACCCAATTGCTCAAGTTAGTAAGTATGTGTGGCATTTTTGCTAATTCATCTGCGGTGAAATGAGAACTCGCTTTGAGCATGCGCTGTTTCTGAGTGAAAACATCTAAATGAAGACCATCTTCTACTTCTTGAAAAGGACTCACAATCCAGGCACGTGCTTTTTCACTCCAAAAAATTGGGCTGGACTCTAGGATTTCTCGATATATGGGATATGGATTTTGAAAATATTCGGTCGATAAAAATTTTTCAACTCCAGGGCTTTGCATTGTTTGCAACAGCTACCTCCCCATCATGCCAATCTCAAGCAGCATTAAATGTGTGAATAGTTAGACCTTATCTCTATTTTCGTAAGATAGGAAGGGTATAGTCAATCTGTGAGCTTGCTTCTCGCCATTGCAGCAGCAATCGCCTTTGCAGTTGGAATCTTCCTAACCAAGGGCGTTGCACTCAACATCTCGATTTATAAAGCAATCGGTCCGCTGTTTATTCTCAATGCCCTCTTCGTTTTTCCATTAATCCCGTTCGGGCCACGCTGGATTCTTTGGTCTGGATCAATTCCTTACCTACATATTGTGGGAGCCATAGGCAGTGGCGTGGTTGCTGGAATTATCTTCAGAATGGTGTCTCGAAGTTCGGCATCTGTGATGTCTGTCGGGCAAGCACTGACGCCGGCGGTGGTACTGCTTGCTGGACCAATTGCACTGGGGGCCAGCATTATTCCAGTACAGGTTCTGGTGGTAGTTGTATTGGTAATTGCCACAATATTTCCATTACGCAAGAGTCTGGCTGGAGTTAGTTCATTTACAGCAATTTTTCTCATGATTGTCATCGGCGTATTAAGTGGCCTTGTGACTGTGGCTGTTGTCCTTCTAGATAGGGCCGGTGTGGGCACAACTGAAACTTTTATTGTTCGCCAATTGCTAGCTGGTTTCATTTTTATGGCCATCTTCCCGCCTATAGGTCTACATTGGCGAGATTTCATGCAACTAGTAAGGAGATCATTTTTTATGAGCATGGGGTGGCTTGCCTCTATTTATGCGATTCGCGAGGGTTCTCCAGTGGTTGCTCAGTCAATTATGGCAACTATCCCACTGTGGGTAATTCTGATTGAGGTAATCGTTTATCGCACTCGTCCTTCACGCCCGGTGGTCTTTAGCGCCATTGCGATTGCCATCGGTATCTATGCCTTAGCCCTGACCTCCTAATGTCAACTTTTACTCTAGGAAACCTATTGCCGCCAGCCCGCTCCTTCCAATACTGTTTTGATACTTCAGTTCTACCGCAGTTCGACTTTAGATTAAGGGGAAAAGATGTCTCATAAAGGAAAACTTGCGGTAGTTACGGGCGCTGCTTCTGGAATAGGTCAGGCAACTGCCATCAGGTTGCGTGATGAAGGCATGCGAGTCATTGCCGTAGATATGAATAAGGATGCACTGGAGAAGGTCACTGGCGTCGAGCACTTTGTTGCCGATCTCTCCAAGAGCGAGGACCGCGATAAGTTGGTAGCAGCCGCACAAGGTGCACACGCCCTTGTAAATGCTGCTGGACTCATTCGCTTGAAACCAATCCTAGAATTCACTGTTCAAGATATTCGCGATATCTACGCAGTCAACGTAGAGGCTGTCTGGGACCTGACAAGCCGCATAGGCCGCACGATGACAGAAGGTGCGAGCATTGTTAACTTAAGTTCGGTATCTGCCAAGCTGGCAACAACTCAGGAAACAGCTGTTTATGCCTCATCTAAAACTGCAGTGCTTTCCATTACCCGCTCATTCGCCTATGCATTTGGATCAAAAGGGGTGCGCGTCAATGCCATTTGCCCAGGCATTGTTGATACCCCGATGCAAGACAAGGTTTTAGAAAGACTTGCTGAAATTCGTGGAATCACCGTTGAAGACATCACGTCAAAGCGTTTAACTTCAGTGCCGCTAGGTCGAGCATCAGAACCATATGAAACTGCTGGCTTTATCTTCTTTCTCATCTCGGATGAAGGCTCCTATTTCACAGGACAAGCCCTCAGCCAAGATGGTGGAATCGTTATGTAGTTATCCCACATCCAAAAAACCAAGCGAAAGGATTCACACAATGGGCGAGATTCTCGGCTTTTTCCACGGCGGAATCACGGTAAAGGACCTACAAAAGTCGCTCGAGTTCTATCGGGACGGACTTGGCCTTAAAGTAAAGTTTGAAAAACTGCTCAACGGTCCTTACTTAAGGACTGTACTCGATCTCAAATTCGATGCGATAAATGTTGCTTTTCTTGAAGTTCCTGGTGGCGGGTTTATCGAACTACTGGACTATCAAGGTATTGAAAAGCTTTCGGCAGCATCTCGTCCCTGCGATTTCGGCGGCGGGCACTTCTGTTTCTATGTTTCAAAAATAGATGAAATTGCAGAGAAGATGTTCAAGATGGGATATATCGCACGTAGTGAAAGTTGCGTTGACATCACCGAAGGACCAAATGCTGGTGGACGTTCTTTGTATCTTCTAGATCCAGATGGATACCCAATCGAATTGTTTATGCGCCCCGCCGACGCATAAGCTCAATTTGTAACAACACCGAATCCTCGGCTTTTTTAGTCTAAGTGCCAGACTTCTTTAAACTCAAGTAAGTTTCCCTGGTTATCGGTCAAATTGACGATGACATCTTTAAACCATTCTGCCCAGCGAGCATTTGCCTCACTCTTGCCAAGCTTTTCGAAAGCTGTCTTTACATCAGGCTCAACCTCAAAATACCCAATGACGTGAACTCCGCGACGAAAAAGACTGTAATTTTTAAAGCCGGCATCCTTAATCGCTGTTACCAACTCAGGCCAGATTTCATCATGGCGCTTCTTGTACTCGTCCTCTTGACCTTCGAAGATTTCGAACATAAAACACATTCTTGCCATAGTCGAACTCCTTAACTAGTTTGTGACGAATACCAAGCCTGGCAGCATTCAATTGTCCAATTATGAACAGAACTACTCAATTTGGGAAGTGACAGGCTACTTGTGAAGCCCCTAGTTGCACGAGAGCAGGCTCACTGGTGCGGCAAATTTCCTGAACTTTCCAGCAACGGGTGTTAAACACACATCCCTTAGGTGGGTTCGCCGGGTTAGGTAAGTCACCTGACAAAACTATTTGTTCACGCTTTCTTTCTAAAACCGGATCTGGCAGCGGAACAGCTGACAGCAGCGCTTTCGTATATGGATGGTGAGGTGATTTATATAGCTCTTCTACATTTGCAAGTTCTACAATCTTGCCCAAATACATCACGGCTACACGATCTGAAATGTGTTGCACCACTGATAAATCATGTGCAATAAACAAATATGACAGCCCAAAATCATCTCGTAAGTCCTCCAGCAGATTGATCACTTGCGCTTGAATAGAAACATCGAGTGCCGAAACTGGTTCATCACAGACGATAAATTTCGGTTTCATCGCAATAGCACGGGCGATACCAATACGCTGGCGTTGACCACCAGAAAACTCATGTGGATATCGATTGAAATGCTCTGGATTTAACCCAACTCGCTCCATCAATGACTGCACTTCTTTTTTCACTCCACCAGCTGGAGTAATCTTTTGAATTTCAAATGAAGCGGCGATGATGGCGCCAACTGTGTCGCGTGGATTTAAAGATGCGTATGGGTCTTGGAAGATCATTTGCATCTTTGTCCGCATTGGTTTCATTTTATTTGCTGAGTACTGAGTTATATCCTCGCCTTCAAAGAAAATCGAGCCAGAAGTAGGTTCGTAGAGCTTGAGGATTGATCGTCCAAGTGTTGACTTACCACAGCCTGATTCACCCACTAGTCCAAGAGTTTCCCCTTTATTAAGAGTGAATGAAACTCCATTGACTGCCTTATTTGAACCTTTAACTCGAGAAAAAATACCCTGGGACGCAAGTGGAAATGTTTTATGTAAATTGCTCACCTCAAGAATTGGAGTGTTCATAGGTTCTCTCCGATGAAACATCGAGCAGAATGTTCAGTTGCTCGCTCGGTTAGTTCCGGCATCTCTGTTTCACACCTATTGCCACTGACGTTAGATTTCTGTGAACATCGAGGGTTAAATGAGCAACCTTGAGGAAGAGAAATTAATGATGGTGGTTGGCCCGGAATGGTCTCTAATCGCGCGGTGTGCGGCCGGTCCATTCTCGGTACTGAGGCTAACAACCCTTGCGTGTATGGCATACGGGGATTTGAATACAACTCATTAACGCCGGCGCTTTCAACAATGCGACCTGCATACATGACATTTACGCGATTTGCAGCCCCTGCGACTACTCCCATGTCATGCGTAATTAAAATCATCGACATCTTAAATTCTTTCTGCAAATCTTGAAGTAATTTGATTATCTGTGCTTGCACAGTTACATCCAACGCTGTAGTTGGCTCATCTGCGATGAGTAGAGAAGGATTATTCACCAAGGCCATCGCAATCATTGCTCGTTGGCGCATGCCGCCCGAAAATTGATGCGGGAACGAATTGATTCGCGATGCGGCTCCTTGAATACCAACTAACTCAAGCAACTCAATCGCACGATTTCGACTTACTTTTGTATCCACCTTGTTGTGAATTTGGTGAGCCTCAATAATCTGATCACCTATGGTAAAAAAGGGATGCAAAGAAGACATTGGATCCTGAAAAATCATGGCAATGTCTTGGCCTCGATAATTACGTAACTCTTCTTTATCAATTGAGAGCAAATCAACTTGTCCGTCAGCTGATTCAAATAACACTTTTCCAGAAACATGTGCGGTCTTTTTTGGGATGAGCCCCATTATTGCAAGATTTGTCACTGTTTTGCCTGAGCCGGACTCCCCTACTATTGCAAGGGTTTCACCTGCATTAATGTCAAAGGAGACATCGTTTACAGCCTGAACCAGTCCGTCTGTAGTTGGAAATTCAACGCTGAGGTTTTTGACGCTAAGTAAAGTCATGCGACTCTCACACGAGGATCAATAAAAGCGTAGAGAATATCTACAATCAAATTCATTGTAATTACTATAAATGCTGCTAACAATGTGGTTGCAACAATGATTGGAAGATCGATATCTGTAACCGCTTTAATGGCAAGGCGGCCAAGTCCAGGCAGATTAAAGACTGATTCAGTCAGGATTGCACCGCCAAGTAATCCAGCGAAATCTAAACCGGCCATTGTCACAATCGGTGCTAATGCAGCTCTTAAAGTGTGTTTTCCCAAAATTACACTCTCGGTTAAACCTTTAGCACGTGCAGTACGAATGTAATCTTCATTAGATGTTTCGATGACAGAACTTCGGACAAACCTCGTATAAAGAGCGGCGTATGCAAAAGCCAGAGTGAGCCATGGCAAAAACAAGATCTGTATCCATTGAAATGGATTTTCCAAAAACGGAACATAATTTCCCTCCGGAAAAGGAATCAATTTCCATTTGATTACAACAAAAACTAGCAGGAGTAATCCAGTGAGAAAAGTTGGAAGTGAGGTTCCAACAAGCACAAAAACTGTGCTTAGCCGGTCAGCTAATCCACCTCTAAATCGTGCGGCAAGAATTCCAAGTCCTACGCCTAGAACTAGCCACATGAATAGCGCTCCGATAGCCAGCGAAAGAGTTACAGGTAGAGCTTCACCTATCAAATTGGTTACGCACGCATGTTGTTGGAATGAATATCCAAGTGAAGGTGCTGGGCAATTTATCAGAGCCGCACCCTCTCCAAATGTTCGACCGAAGAATAGTCCTTTGAGGAAAAGAAAGTACTGCGTGAAGAAAGGTAAGTCATAGCCAAGCCTGTGTCGATTAGCTTCAATAATTCCTGGGTCATTGCAATTCTTACCGCAGGTAAGGGCGGCTGGATCAAATGGGAGAAAGGCGAAAATTACGTAGACAGCGAAACTCACGACTAAAAGCATTATGAGTGAGATTGACAGACGTCTGGAAATGTATAAAAACAATCTGTTCCTTCTCCATTCTCGATTGAAACTCTTAGGCACAAGGAATGTGGATGCGAGAGAAGATTTCTCTCGCATCCACACCTTACATGCTTGCTACTTTATATAGATGTCTCCAAAGGATGGAGAACCTTGTGGTTCCCAGAAGTAGACACCGCCGAGGCCTGAACCCCAGACTTCCTGTGTCTTTGAAAAGACAGCAGGAATGACCCACATCTGATCGATTGCGTACTGATTGAGTTCACCCCACATCTTTCCCTGCTTTGTGCGATCTGGTTCAACGAGTGCAGCGTCAGATTTTTGCTTAAACGCCTTATATGCAGCATCGTCCCAGTTCTGTGACAACGGGAATCCGCCACCTTCAGTGAAGAGTTCAGGAATCACAGTCGAGGCATTTGCCCAATCTGGAGCCCATCCTGCCGCTGAGAGATCGCCTTGCTTTGTTGCATCCAGTACAACTGAATAGTACGCACCTGGTTCAAGGAAGTTGAACTTGGCAGTAATGCCTGCATTCTTCTTCATCGAATCAATCCAGATACCGGCAGATTTCTTGGCTGTATCACTAATTGTTGTATCAAAAGTGATTCCACGCTTTGGATCTGTTACCCGTGCATACACATCTGGACAAGACTTTTTCGCCGCATCCATATATTTCTTCGCAGCCTCAGGGTTCCCAGATGGCATATATTCATCAAGTCCGGTGACCTTGGCATAGTCAAGACCCATCAATGGCTTGATAACACCATCTGCTTGATCTCCACCAAATGCAGCTCCACCAACGAGTTTAATCAAAGCAGTGAAGTCTTTAGCATAGAAAATCGCCTTGCGAACATCTAAGCAAGGTAATTTCTTAAGATTGACAGCCTGATAGGTAACATATGGATCGTAAACATTAAGTGCACGACCGGCAAACTTTGCATTTGGCTCACCTGCATCATCAAAGACTGTCGGTAAGTTTGTCGGAAGAATTGCATCCAGTGACATCGCATTCTTGTCAGAATCATTGAGAACCAATTGATCTCTTACTTCTTCAGCCATACCGAATCGAACAACTATGCGATCAGGATGTGCTTTGCGAATCGGATCAGATGCTTGATCCCAGTTTTCATTTCGCACAAGAACCATTTCGTCTTTAGCCTTATATTTCTCAATCTTGTACGGGCCAGAAGAAACTGGGTGCATATCGTAGGCATCGCCATCGTCTTTTGCTTTAGGAACAGGACTAAATGAAAGATAAGTAGTCGTGTAATTAAAGTCGCCAACAGCACGATTTAAATTAAAGGTAATTGTCTTGTTATCTTCGGAACAAGTAACAGCCTTGTCATACGCTGCAACATCGTTCTTTGCAGTTTTGTATGGTCCTTTGTAAACAGAAGAGCCATCTGCAGCTGATGGAATATCTAGCATTCCAATTGCATATGTTGGCCCATCAGTAATCACATCGGTAGCAAATGTGCGTGAAACTCCATACTTCACATCTGCGCACGTAATTGCAGAGCCATCTTCGAATGTGGCTCCATCGCGAAGTGTGAATTCCCAGGTCTTGTTTCCATTGGAAGAGCGACCTGTATCAGTAGCGAGATCTGCCACAATCGCAGAACCTGCGGCGCCTTCAGAACGAGCATAGGCGGTGAGTGTGCGGTGCATATAAGAACCGAACCACGCGATGTGTTGGCCGGTGTAGTTTCGGTTTGGATCAGCGTGTGTCCAAATCTCAGAATGCGTTAAATATGTGATGGTGTTCTTATTTGAAGAACCCACCCCACTCATCTTTGCTAATCCAGCGACAAGGACAGCAAGTGCAACGACTGCAACAATTGCGATACTTGTCGATTTCTTCACTCTAGCCATTTTTTCTCCTCTGTTCTTCTGTGTCGTTAACGCAGAATTCCTTTTTTAGTTCTCACTCTTCGGGTCTAGCGCATCTCGGATTGCATCCCCCAATAAGTTGAAGGAAAGTACAACCAAGATTAGCGATACGGCAGGTATAAAGAAATAGGTTGGCTCACTCAAAATGTATTTAGTTGAGTCAGCGATGATTAAACCCCACGTAGCCGAAGGGGGTTGAACGCCGATTCCAAGGTATGAAAAAACAGCCTCGGCGGCTAAATACCCTGGAAGCGAAAGAGATACATACACAATTACTGGAGTCCATAAATTTGGTAGTAGCTCTTTGAGAATTATGCGGCGATTTGATGCACCAAGTGCGCGTGCTGCAATTACATAATCACGTTCGCGCAGAGATAAAACTTGGGAGCGAATAATTCTGGAGAAATATGGCCATCCGAATAAAACCAAAATGATGATCAAATAGAGAATCCTCGCACCATTATCTCTTGCCACACCCGAGCGTTCGATTCTTTGAATCATTGGCGCACTCAGAGCAATGATCATAAAAAAGGATGGGAACGCCAAGAGAAAATCAGTAAATCTTCCAAAAATTGCATCTACTCGGCCTCGATAGTAACCAGAAATCATTCCTATCAGAAGTCCTAATGCAACTGTCGCTACAGTTGAAATCACAGCAACTAAGAAAGAAATTCTTGTTCCATACATCAAACGAGCAAGCAAGTCATACCCAATACCGGGTTCAACCCCGAGCGGATGATCCCAACTCATGCCGCCAAAGCGACCAATTGTTTGTCCTCGATCAGTAATGGCAGATCCATCTCGTGCAGTTGGATCCACATTGATTATTCGGGCAATCACTGGGGCGAATATGGCTACTAGAACAAAAGATAGT
>CAIXKQ010000055.1 GCA_903920065.1 uncultured Actinomycetes bacterium | reverse complement strand
GATGTGATTAACATCGAGACCAAAGTCTTTGGTGGAAATAGAAAAACTTATAGCCAGGAGATTTATTTCCTGAAGCGTGAGGTAATCGAATATCGTCACGCGATTGAGCCACTAATTTTGCCGCTGCAAAAAATCGCGTCTGAGGCCTTCTCGTCGGCACCAAATCAAATTAAGCCGTTCTTTAGAGACACGATCGATCACCTTCAACATGCATACGAGCATGCAACCGGAATGGATTCATTGTTAACCACGGTGCTTCAAGCAGATCTCGCGCACGTGCAAGTACGACAAAATGAAGATGTTAGAAAAATATCAGCTTGGGTTGCTTTAGCAGCCGGACCAACAATGGTTGCAGGAATCTATGGAATGAATTTTGACTTCATGCCCGAACTACGGTGGAAGTTCGGCTATCCCTTAGTCATCGCAATTGTGACAACTCTGAGCACTTTTTTGTTTTACAAATTCAAGAAAGCTAAATGGCTTTAATTACCTGGAGCTTCAAAGCCTGCATCGCGGTGTGAACCATCGCAGTACGGCTTATCTTTTGAGTGACCGCAGCGGCACAGAGAAAAATCACTCTTTGTTTCAACTACTTTGCCTTCTGCATCTACAAAATCAACTTCGCCTGTTACTCGAATAGAGCCATTGGCCTTGATGCGCATCGTTACTTTGTCGCTCATGATTTTCTCTTTTCTTAAATCGATTTAGTCGAGGTAATCGCGCAGCACCTGGCTACGAGATGGGTGGCGCAATTTAGACATTGTCTTTGATTCGATCTGGCGGATACGTTCGCGAGTAACGCCATATACCTTGCCGATTTCATCAAGGGTCTTTGGCTGTCCATCTGTTAGACCAAAGCGCATAGCAACGACGCCTGCTTCACGTTCTGACAAAGTATCTAGTACTGAGTGCAACTGCTCTTGCAGCAATGTAAATGAAACCGCATCGGCTGGAACAACTGCTTCAGAGTCTTCAATTAGATCTCCGAATTCAGAGTCTCCTTCTTCACCCAATGGTGTGTGAAGTGAAATTGGTTCGCGGCCATACTTCTGAACTTCGACCACCTTCTCCGGTGTCATATCAAGTTCTTTTGCCAGCTCTTCCGGTGTCGGTTCGCGCCCAAGATCTTGCAGCATCTGGCGCTGCACGCGAGCTAACTTATTAATTACTTCAACCATGTGTACTGGAATACGAATGGTGCGAGCCTGATCTGCCATGGCACGGGTAATTGCCTGACGGATCCACCAGGTGGCATAGGTAGAGAACTTATAGCCCTTGGTGTAGTCAAACTTCTCTACTGCGCGGATAAGACCGAGGTTTCCTTCTTGAATCAGATCAAGGAAGAGCATTCCGCGACCGGTATAACGCTTAGCAAGTGAGACCACTAGCCGAAGGTTTGCTTCCAACAAGTGATTCTTGGCGCGTTTTCCATCTTCGACAATCCACTCCAACTCGCGCTTCATCTTCTTCTCTAGCTTCTTAGTGTGCTTCAGTGCTTCTTCGGCAAAGAGTCCAGCTTCAACGCGCGTAGCAAGTTCAACTTCAAGTTCGGCATTAAGTAGTGCCACGCGACCGATCTGCTTCAGGTAATCCTTTACTGGATCTGCGGTAGCGCCAGCTGTGAGAACTGTCTGTTCTGGCGGAAGGCGCTTGATTTCAATCTGAATAAATCGAGCTTGCTCGTTAAAGAAGTACTGCAAATCTTCTAGGTTCTTTAAGTGGCCCTGATTAACCGCTTCCGCGATGAGTTTTGCGGACTTCTCATTAAAGGTGCTCATCGCAAATTGCTGTTGAATCTGCTTAAAGGTAAGTGCCTTTGCTTCCACCTGATCAATATTGCTCTTCGGTGGAAGCTCTACTCCCTGAATCTTGCCGTTGATAGCTTCCAGGACGAGATTTACATTCTTCAAATCCTTCTTATGCTTCTCACGCTCGTTCTTATCTTCTTCTTCATCATCGGCATCAGAGTCAAGGAGGGTAAATGAGCCCGCTTCATTCTTAGTCTCATCCGATAGGGTGACAACACGCGGCTGATCTTTACCATCTGATTCAGCATCAACAATTTCCGATGCTTCTGCAATCAGCGTCTCGACATCTTCTAATTCAACTTCTTCGACAACAATTTCATTGCCATCTTCATCGAGCACAATGGCGACTTTCTCACTCTTGTGCGCTTCTGCCTTCGCCTCCACCTTTGGAGCAATCAGGGCAAGCTGGGCTTTTGAAAGAATGCGACTTGGGGCACCGAGACCAGCTTTGCGAGCCTTCTCTGTTGCCTCTGGAATTTCAGCATCAAGTGCGCGAGCCTCAAGTGCCAACGGCATAAATTCTTTCTTGACCGCCTTGCGGTAATTATCAATGCCACTTGCGGCAAGAGAATCGATGATCTCTTTCTGGCGCGCAATGGCGTTCTTTAAATCAACTAGCTGCTGAATCTCTTTTACGGTGAGTTCTTTCTTAATTTCAATCTTGGCTGGCTTTACCGGCTTAGCTGCCACCTTCTTTGCAGGTGCTTTCTTAGCAACGGCCTTCTTTGCAGGAGCTTTCTTGGCAACAGCCTTTTTCGCAGCAGTCTTCTTTACTGGAGCAGCTTTCTTGCTCTTTGCCTTGTTTTTGAGCGCACTAAATACAGCCACAATTGTCCTTTTGGTTTTTCTTCGAACTGCTCGAAGTAATACCTATATTGTACCCGCAACTTGCAAGGCGTGGCGAATAGCAGCGCCCATGGCTTCACTCTCCACCAAAAATCCGTCATGGCCGAACTCGGAACTGATGACAATCGGCGGCTCGGCAGTCGGAACCAGCTCTGAAATCTCAACCTGAAGTCGAGGGACGAAGAGGCGATCGGTATCGATGGAGACAACCACCACTGGAACTTTCACGCTGGCTAGGGCCTTGACCACGCCACCGCGCTCCCGGCCGATATCGTGAGAATTCATCGCATCAGTTAAGGCAATATAGGTATTGGCATCAAAGCGTTTAGCCAGCTTATTGGCTTGATGGTCTAGATATGACTGCACCGCATAGCGCCCAGTCTCATCTCCTTGTAATTGGCGACCAAATCTCACATCCATCTCAGATTCGGTGCGATATGTCAGATGAGCAATCCGGCGCGCAATTCCCATTCCTTCAACCGGGCCTCGCTCTTCTTCGTAGTAATCACCACCGTTAAAGTAAGGATCAGATTTAATCGCCTGAATCTGCACCGAAAATGTTCCGATTTGATCCCCGGTGGCAACGGCTGAAGATCCGATGGTGCAGATGGCACTGACTCGCTCCGGTAACTGCACCGCCCACTCCAGTGAACGCATGCCACCGAGTGAAGGACCCACTGCAAGTAAATACTTATCAATTCCGAGCGCATCACTAAATGCAATCTCGGCGTTGACCATGTCGCGAATAGTCACGATGGGAAAGCGGGAACCATAACGCTTCCCATCTGGGGCGATACTCGATGGCCCAGTTGAACCTTGACAACCACCAATGACATTGGGACAGAGCACAAAATATTTATCGGTATCAAATGGCAGCCCCGGACCCACCATTTGTGGCCACCATCCTGGAACATCAGACCAACCGGTCATGGCATGGTTGACTAAAATTGCATTCGACTTATCCGCGTTTAACTCGCCCCAGCTTTGATAGGCAATGGTGATATCAGGCAGAGTTTCGCCATTTTCAAGAAGTAAGTCACCAATCTTGATAAATTTACGATCACCTGGATCATCACCTTCAAGCCACGCACCGGTGACATCGAAGTTAGCTTTTCTGCTCATTAATAAATCCTTCACGCACTTGCAGCTAAGAGCTCTGCCTGGTCGTCACCCGGAGCACCCCGCCGCGGTGGAGGGTTGCCGTCTAGTCAGCCGGGGCTTTGAACTAGAACTCGTGACCAGTGCAAATATTACCCGAAAATTGTGGCAACTACTTTGGGATGTAGCTCTGCCCGCATCTTGGTAAAGGATTTCGCCGGCCAGCCCACAGTAAATACTCGCCGCAGTAGCAGCGCTAGTGAGTAGTGCGGGTTATCTGCCAGTGCACGATCGAGCGCCTTCTGGGCCAGAGCGCCCTCACCCCGTTCATAGGCAAGGGCGGCAAAGACCGATGCAATGGGGGCGATAAAACCAGTGGGTGCAATGACTAATAAATCGCGCCACATCCGCCAGTAAGAATCTGCGCTCTCAAGGCTGTGACTACCCAGTGCGAAATCACGCACTTGAATATCACTCATGCGGCCAATGACTCTGGCAGTTAATTCGCGATCTTCGGCTCCTCGACCTACTTGATACTCACCTGCTAAATCAATGACAGCAGTTGCACCATCTCGTTGCAGGTGATTTAACTCTTTTGCATCACTAGCAATGATGAATTGGTTGACCTCATTCAACCAAGACTCATGAGCGGCAGATGGCAGCGCAGAGATTGAGTGAATCAGCTCATCGACAGTGGCAAAGGGCATGGGATGTCCGGCAATAACGTGCTCAGCGGCGATGCGCGATGAATCAATTTCTGGAACCGGGCTGCCTTCCGGTGGACAACACGCTGAATCAATACAGAGAAGTGAACGAAAGCGATCACTTTGCACAAGTAGCGACTCTCTAATCTCAATGCCAGCGCGCATCAGTGCAGCACTGGCATTAATCAGTACTGACTCACCAGCTGCTGATTCGGCAGGTGTGTAGGCGACAAGCAGTGCGCCATCAGCCTTTTCGCGGGTGAAGTGCGAGGCAAGGAGGTCATAGCTTTCACATGAAAGATCCACGGGCAGGTCCACCCGCATCGCCATGCCAACGGCATCTTTATCAACTGAGTCAGTATTGAGTGCAACTAGAACAAGTGAATTACTTGGGTGGTAACCAATCAGAAATGGAATAGCAGCGAGCAGATCGTGCGGTGAAGTCAGGGTGGTCATGGGAAGCCTTTCTTATCGGTGAAGTGAAGTAGCAGGAGTGAAACGAGTAGGTGCAGCAACGACAGTGATGGGCAGAATTGAGACTGATTCGATCTTTCCGGGAATCCGATTTTTCACACCTTGCACCGTGAATTCACCATCCCAACTTGTAACGAGTTGGATGAGGTAGTGCCCCGGATTGGAATATGCATGTTGGATCTGTCCATCTGGAAAAGGTGCGCCTGCATCGCGGGTAATAAAGAAGATGCCATCGCCGTAATGCCAGATGAAGGTGGGCTTAAGTGATACCTCAACTACTTCGCCCACAATTTCAATCTTCTTAGTAACAATTGTTGGAATATCAGACCAGAAGAAGACCGGCACTTTAAGCAGTGGCTGAAATGAAGGGGAATAGGCGATTCCGGCAGTGGGCAGAATTTCAATTAACTTATCGCTCAGCGATGTTGCCGCGGGGGCAACATCGGGCCTTACCCGTTTTTTCACTATTGGTTTTTTAGTAGCGGTGACTATCTTTGGTTTTGCACTCCCGGTTGGTTTCGGCGGTGGGGTAAAAGTTCTCTTGCTGACGGGCTTTTTGGTCTTACTCGGAGCTGGTGCTACCACTTTCTTTTGCACTGCACCCGTTCCTTTCCGCCCTTCAATGACAATCTTGCCGTCCTGGGTATAGACATCAATACATGCTCGCTCGATGCAATCTTGGGCGTGCGCTGACGGTGAAATAGTCGTCAGTAATAATGCGATTACTAGGAATCTCTTCATGCGCGGGAGGTTAATTCCCTTGAGCACGCAGAAACGATTTAATCGTGCCGGTTGTGGATAGATATGAGAAAGTAGGACCATGGCTGCCCGCGATGGAGATGGATGGATCCAATGCGTATGTGGCTCCAAACATTGGGGCGTCCACGGCGCAGCAGGGTTACTCATTATTCGTGACGGCTCAATCTTTTTGCAGCATCGCGCTCCCTGGGTGCATAACGGTGACACCTGGGGAATTCCAGGCGGTGCGCGAGATTCACATGAATCGATCATGGAAGGTGCGATTCGGGAAGCGGTAGAAGAAACTGGTATCAACCCCGGTGATCTAGAGCCGCTTCATACCTTTACCGATGATCACCAGGGCTGGAGTTACTCCACAGTGATCGCCCGCGCAAATCAATCACTTGAAGGGCATGAACTCAACGATGAATCATTTGAAGTGCGCTGGGTGAAATTTGATGATGTTACTCGCCTGCCCCTGCATCCCAGCTTTGCCAAAAGTTGGCCAGCACTGCGATTACTTATTGATGAGTTAGAGATTATCTCGTAATCGTTTCAGTGATTCGCGCACCACTGCCCCATCACTTGTTCGCCACAGCGGCGGCATCGAATTAAGCAGCACGCTGCCATAGCGCTTTGTGACAATTCTGGAATCAAGGATTGCCACAACGCCGCGGTCTTCAATACTGCGAATCAAACGACCAGTTCCTTGGGCTAACAAAAGTGCGGCGCGCGGTACTGATACCTGCATAAATCCACTACCGCCTGATGCATCGGCAAGTGATGACCTGGCAGACATCACTGGTTCATCCGGGCGCGGAAAAGGAATGCGATCGATGGCAACTAAAATGCAAGAATTTCCTGGAACATCCACGCCCTGCCATAGCGACATCGTGCCGAGCAAGATTGACGTTTCATCTTTAGCAAAGCGCTCCACGAGTGGCCCCACCGCATCACCACGCTTTTGCGTGATAATCGAAATCGGTAAATCAACTAATACTTCCCGTAGGTGGGCATCAGCGGCTTCCACCCCGCGCCAGGAGCTAAAGAGGGCAAGGGTGCGCCCGCCGGCGGCGTCAATAAGTTCCCCGAGTTCATCTAGAACTTCCTTGCTCGGACCCTCACGGCCTGGTTCTGGTAAATGTTTTGGTAGATAGAGCACTCCCTGATTGGCAAAATCAAAGGGAGAGCCAACATCGAGCATCTGCACATTTGCCGGATCAATATCTTCACTATCACTTTCAGCATCAGCATCTGTGCCCACTACGAAACCAATACTGCGCGCCATCGCATCAAAGTTATTGCCCACAGTTAACGTGGCAGAGGTGGCAATCACTGGCGTCTTAGTGAGCAAATTACTGCGTAAGACGTGTGAGACCGAAAGTGGCGCTAAATGCAGGGTGGAAAATGTTGGTTCATACCAGAGCACATGCTCATCACCCATCTTCAGTAACTTGCCGGCAGTCGTTGCAATCTCTTGCACCGCACCCTTTACTCGAGCGCGCTCGGCATTGCTATCAGGATCGATAATTTCATCATCGGCGCTCAGTATCTGCACAAATGCCGTTGCACTCTCTTTCAACTTTCGAATCGGTGCTTCTAACATACTTGGAATATCTTCAAGGCGACCTTGGGCTGCAACATCACTCTTCACACTTTCACCGTAATCAGCCATCGCATCATGGAAACTATCGGCCGCCTTTGTCAGCGCCTCACTTGGTTTGCCAGGTGAGTATTTACGAGCCATGGCAGCAGCTCTCTGCACCCGCCCTGAAGTAAGTTCTTCAGTGACCGCTTGTGTGGTGCGATCCATAAACTCGTGAGCTTCATCCAAAATCACGGCATCGCGCTCTGGCAAAATTGGATGCGAGTCAACTATTTCGATGGCAAGCAAGGTGTGGTTGGTAACAACAACATCAGCCTCTTGCGCTTTCGCTTTTGCTTTCGCGGCAAAACATTGTGCGCCCCAGGCACAGGCATCGGCGCCCACACATTCACGCCCTGATAAAGAGTTCGCCGCCCATACTCTGCGATCTACATCCGGTGCATCATCGCGGTCACCTGATACTCCCGGCGTCTTAGCCCAGGCAATCAAACGCTTGGCATCTTTTTCTAGATAAGAAGATTCCAGTACTAACTCTCCATCTGGGTCGGTGTCATCGGCATTCATCTTCTGCAGGCAGACATAGTTGCCCACGCCTTTATAAATTCCATAAGTAATCTCGCGCCCCAGCACTTTTTCCAGCGCCGGAACTACTGCTGGCAAATCACGTTCTACCAACTGCCGTTGAAGTGCCAACGTTGCAGTTGCTACCAATACTTTTCGACCATGAACAAGTGCGGGGACAATGTAGGCAAGTGACTTGCCCGTACCGGTGCCGGCTTGAACCATGAGGTGGTGTCTATCAGTGAGCGCGTTGGCAACCGCCTCGGCCATCTCTATCTGGCCTTCACGCGTTGATCCGCCAATGGCTGCTACTGCAGCATCGAGTGCTTTTCGCACCTGCGCAGATAAGTCGCTCATGAGTGGCACCTTAATGCTTGAAGTGACATATTCTTCGCACATGAGTTCTACCCGTGTACTTGGCCCATTTAAAGTCCCTGCTGTTGGTCTTGGCTGTATGCCACTTTCTGGAATGCCCCCTAGCAAGCAATGGATTCTCAAAGAGCGCGATTTGGCCCTGGGCGTCGTGCACGCAGCACTCGATGCCGGTGTGCGCTTACTTGATACTGCAGATATCTACGCTCCCACCTGGAACTCAGTAGGCCATAATGAAATTATCGTCGCTGAAGCCGTTCGCACCTGGAGTGGGAGCTCAGCACAAAAGGAAGAAATTGTGGTTGCCACCAAAGGTGGCATTACTCGCGCACCGCGTGAAAATGATTGGTTTGGCATTGCCGGCCGCGATGCCTCTGAGCACTACCTCTATCGCGCAGTTGAAGCATCAGCAGCCAGGATGCAGGTATGCACCATCAAATTGTGGCAACACCATCGCCTCAATCACTTCATGCCCTTTGAAGAACAATTTGAAAATGTTATGAAATTAAAGGCTCATGGCATTGTGCAAAATATTGGTGTGAGTAACTACACCGCAGAACAGTTACGTCGGGCAATCAAAATTGGTGGAACCCCAGCACAGGGCGGGCTAGTCTCAATTCAAAATGAGTGGTCCCCGCGTTCACGCGCTTGGGCAGATGTGCGCGAGGTCTGTATCGAACACGGAATCGCATTCTTACCTTGGTCACCACTGGGCGGAATAGATGTCACCGATAGTTTAGAAAATGGCTCCTACGATGCATTTGCAGAAGTTGCCAAAACACATAACGTTTCAAAGTTTGCGATCGCAATTGCATGGCATCTAGCCACTTCACCGGTTGCAATTCCTATTCCTGGAGCTTCACGCAAGGAATCAATTTTAGATTCGCTCACCGGCCTTGATGTGAAACTCAGTGCCCAAGAACTTCAAATGCTGGAAGGCTCACTTCCTCCTAACCCACCTCTGACAGAAGAACTAGTTCCGCAGGCACCATTCCGTAACTAATTAGCTTCAGACAACGCTCAGCATTCTGGTTATAATTCGGCGCTATCAGAAGATGGGAAGAGTTAAGCTATGAAAATCTGGACGCAATGGAGTGATCTCACTCTTCCCGCCGGTATGACACACCTAGAAACTGATGGATTTGTGCCATCTGCATCGCAACTAGATGAGATTGAGTTCTATGTGCCCAGCTATATGGGCGGCCTTAAGACCATTGACATTATTCCCACAATGAAGAATTTGAAGGTTGTGCAGTACAACCAAGCAGGATATGAAGATATTTTGCCCCATATTCCAAAGGGAGTAATCCTGTGTAATGGAACAGGGATCCACGATGTCTCCACCTCAGAGCTGGCAATTGGTTTAACGATTGCCTCTCGTCGCGGATTTGCCGAATTTATGGATAACCAGAAGCAGGGCGTGTGGAAGCGCACCAGAAAACCAGCTCTTGCTGATTCACACGTAGGAATCGTTGGCTATGGCCATATTGGTAAGCGCATCGCATCTCTTTTAGAGATGTTTGAAACTCACGTCACCGCCTTCACCCGAAGTGGCAGTGATGGCTCAATAAAAATTACCGAATTTGATGCCTATCTACCAAAACTTGATGTCATTATTTTAATTCTGCCGCTGACCGCTGATTCAAAGAACTTCATGAATGCAGAGCGCATCAAAAAGATGAAGGATGGCGCTACCTTAATTAACGTCGCTCGTGGCGCCATCGTCGACACCGACGCACTTGTTGCCGAGCTTCACACCGGACGCATTACCGCTGGCCTCGATGTGACAGATCCAGAACCACTTCCCGAAGGTCATCCGCTCTGGTCTGCGCCCAACGTCATCATCTCCCCCCATGTGGGTGGAGACAGTGGAGCCTTTGTGCCCCGAGCACGCACGATGGTGCAGGAGCAGTTAGCTCGAATAGCTAAGAATGAACCGCTGGTAAATCAAATTACAGGTGCGAATTAAACCTTCTCGTTTGAGCCGGCTTTGACTGCAACTAATACCTGTAGCGCTGCAAGTCCGACGATGAAGTAGAGCGCGCGGTCCCAATTTCCGGTGATGTCAAAGAGTCTGCCCAGAACAATTGGTGAAACGGTCGCCATCACATATCCAACTGATTGCATCATGATGGAAAGTGATTTGGTCTTTGCTGCGTCCGCTGCGCGGAAGACAACTAAGAACAATGCGATTGAGAAGGTCACATAAACCCCAATGTTTCCCAGGATTACCCATACCCACAGGCTCATGCCGGTATCAATAGAGATGGCAAAGTAGGAAACTGCCAAGAAGATTGAGAAGACGATTAATACCAAGCGGAAATCTTTCCGCTTTGATGCAAAGTGCGGAACGGCCAAACTAAGTAGAGATCCCACCAACGTTGCCACCGCAACCAGAATTCCAGCGTTGACCAAGGTGAAGCCCTTAGTTATCAAGATAGTTGGCAACCATGTTGCTGATGCGTAGTGAATCATGTTCAGCAAACCAAACATGAGTGTGATTGACCAAGCAGAGCTGCTCTTAAATAGTGGATTTGCCCAGAAACTTTCCTTGCTTTCAACAACATCAGATACCGAAGAGCTAGGAATCTTGATCCACCACCACAGTGCGGTGAGCGCGCCAATGATGAACCAAGGAAGCATGGCAAGACGCCAGGTGTAAGAAGATGCTTCGGCAAGTGGGGCGGTGATTGCAAGTGAGATCGCCGCACAGGATCCCATGACAGAGGCATAGATTCCGGTGAGTAGCCCCGAATTTGAGGTGCCATTTTCCTTTACCCAGACCGGCAGCATGTAGTTGAGCACAGCAACTGAGATGCCGAGTGTGATTGAGAAAATCAAGATCGATGCAATATCAAAGGTAGTACGCAAGAAGAGTGAGAGCGTAAGAAGAGTGATGGCGTAGGAAATAACGCGATTGGTATTTCCAAGGCGGCTAATGCTGCGCATTAAAATTGCGGAAAGTGAGAAGCAGAGAAGCGGTGTGGCAGCCAGAATAGATTCAGTAAAGACGCTGATTCCGTACTCTTGCTTAAGGATGGGTAGCAACGGGCCAATGAGAATCAGACCCGCTCTCATATTTGATGAGATGGCAAATATCGGCAGGCCTTGCTTGAAAGTATTTTTCATGGCGCCAAAGTAGCAGGGCGCATCACTAATAAGAAGAAATTAGGAGAGTTTTATTTACCTTTTGCCATGCGAAAGAAGTAGTTGATGATGAAGGCGACTACATATCCGATCAATGAATTCACAATGATGGTCGTTGGATGGATGCTGGGCCAGAAGAGGGTGAAGCCAAGAGCAATCAGGGCTCCTAGCCAGCCGAATTTAGCTGCCGCACGATGTCTAGAGATAACTTTTTTCGCCATGGCAAAATGATAATCGAAAATCGAAGGTAAAGGTAGGTGACTTATGCCTAATCCAGCGCCGAAATCCGAATGGTGTAGGAACCGCTCTTAGAAAATATATTGACCGACGCTTCTGAATCCAGGACGCGCACCAGAGTTTCCGAGTGGGCATTAACCCATGGCCCCGGGTAATCCCAACTCGTAATCTCTGGCCACGGATCAGGGGCCACTCTGGAACGAAAGAGCTCCACGACATCGTCTTCAAACTCTTCGGCAAGAAACTCGGCAATGACTCTCACATCGTGAGAAATTATCTCGGCCGTGACTACCTCACTAGTGGGTAGCGAGGCAGTTTTACGGGTGTGATGAACCTTCCGTCGCATTTCACTCAAGGCATCGGCACTTAAGTGACAGCTGACCTTCCCGGCCATCGCTTCCTCCTCCACTGGCGAATTCTGAGCGGACTCTACAACAGCAACCCGTTTCTGGCAGGGCGGAACCCTGGGTCCCCAATTTTGAAAAGCATGTACTATCCGTGCATGCCTGCAACGTCGCTGGTTTATCCGTTCACCTTCGGGGATCGCTCAATGGCCGATCTCCTGGGTGGCAAAGGTGCCAATTTATCCGAGATGACCCGGATGGGTCTTCCGGTACCACCGGGATTTACCATCACCACCCAAGCCTGCCGAGAATTTCTGGCATCCGGAGTCATTCCATCCTCCCTCACGGGTGAAATCGAAAGCGCGCTGCGCGAACTCGAGAAGATGCTTGGTAAGAAATTTGGCGATCCGAAGAATCCACTCTTAGTTTCAGTTCGCTCTGGTGCAAAGTTTTCTATGCCAGGCATGATGGAGACAGTCCTTAACGTCGGCATGACACCTGAGGTTGCCCAAGCAATGGCAGAACAAACTGGTGATGCAAAATTTGCCTGGGATTCATACCGCCGCTTCATCGATATGTTTGGACGCATTGTCTGCGATGTTCCGCCAGCAGATTTCAAGAAAATAGAAGCGCGAATTCTTGAATCAAATTCCGTAAATAGCATTCAAGAGCTAACTGTAGATGGCCTAAAAGCCCTGTCACAGGCTCTTATTAGAGAGATTGAAGCGCAGACCGGTAAGGATTTTCCAACCGATCCACGCCAGCATCTGATTAGCTCGGTGGAAGCAGTTTTCCACTCTTGGAATTCAGAGCGTGCCCAGATTTATCGCCAACGTGAGCGCATTCCATCTGATCTGGGAACTGCGGTAAATATTCAGTCAATGGTATTTGGAAATCTCAGTGATGATTCTGGAACTGGCGTTGCCTTCACTAGAAACCCAGCCACTGGTGAAAACGGTAGCTATGGCGATTATCTAGATCGCGCCCAAGGTGAAGATGTGGTTGCCGGTATTCGTAACACCATGACCTTAGTTGAGATGAATGAGCGCGAACCAAAGGCTTTCCAAGAGCTTGAGCGAGTGATGTCACTTCTGGAAAATCACTATCGCGATCTATGCGATATCGAATTCACGGTAGAGCGCGGAAAACTCTGGATCTTGCAGACTCGCGTGGGTAAGCGCACCGCCGAAGCAGCATTCCGCGTCGCCCTACAGCTTGTCGATGAAGGCAAGATCTCAATGGATGAAGCTCTCTCTAGAATCTCTGGTGAGCAACTAGGCCATCTCATGTTCCCGCAATTTGATTTGGCCGGACAGGTGACAGAAATTGCCCGCGGCATCCCAGCCTCAGCAGGTGCGGCCGTAGGTGAAGTTGTCTTTGACTCACGACGAGCATTTGATTTAGCACGCGCTGGACATAAGGTGATTTTGGTAAGACGTGAAACCAGCCCAGATGATCTAGTGGGAATGGTTGCCTCAGAAGGAATTCTGACTAGCCGCGGTGGAAAGACTTCTCACGCAGCAGTGGTGGCGCGTGGAATGGGTAAGACAGCTATTTGTGGAACAGAGAGCATCTCAGTTGATGAACGCGCTAACTTATTTACCGTCGGTGCACTGACCGTCTATGAAGGTGAAGTTATCTCTATCGATGGCACAAGTGGCATCGTCTACTTAGGCGCCCTTCCAACGATCGCCTCCCCTGTTACCGCCTACCTTGAGGGCAAGCTTGATGCTAATTCACCACAGGCAACACCCGTTGTAAAGGCGGTGGACCGCATTTTGCAGCATGCAGATGCCTCACGTGTGCTGCGCGTAAGAACTAATGCTGATACCCCAGAAGATGCCGTACGCGCCCGCATTCTCGGCGCCGAAGGTGTGGGGCTCTGTCGCACAGAACATATGTTCCTAGGGCCACGCCGTGCCTATGTCGAAAGCCTGATTTTGGCTGAAAATGAAGAGGCGCAACGTGGAATCATCGCCGAAATGGAGCCACTTCAACGTGGAGATTTCGTCGGCATCATGATGGCGATGTCTGGACTTCCAGTGACAATCCGCCTGCTTGATCCACCACTGCATGAGTTCTTACCTAATATCGCAGAGCTCAGTGCTGAGATGGCGCGCGCAGAAGCACTCGGAGAAGAAATTTCTCCGCGCCAGCAAGCTGTCTTTGCCGCAGTTAAGCGGCTGCATGAATCTAATCCAATGCTCGGTCTTCGTGGTGTTCGCCTTGGAATATTGATTCCAGAACTATTTAAGATGCAGGTGCGCGCACTTGTGCATGCCTGCCTTGAGGTTCGAAAGCTTGGCCACAATCCAATGCCAGAGATTATGGTTCCACTCGTTGCATCTCAGCGAGAGCTGCTCTATCTGCGCAAGACTCTTGAAGAAGAAATTGCACATACTCTTACCGGCACCGGACAACACTTTGATATTCCAATCGGCAGCATGATTGAGACACCACGCGCTGCTATGACTGCCGGCAAGATTGCAGATCATGCCGACTTCTTCTCATTTGGAACAAATGATCTAACCCAGATGACCTGGGCCTTTAGCCGCGATGATGTTGAGTCCAGCTTCTTGCCGCGCTATCTAGATCTCGAGTTAGTGCCCTTTAATCCATTTGAATCACTGGATGTAGATGGTGTGGGGCTGCTGGTGCGCATCGCAACCGAACAAGCACGTGCTCACACCTCAGACTTTAAAATTGGTGTGTGCGGTGAACATGGTGGAGATCCACGCAGTATTCACTTCTTCCATTCACTCAACCTTGATTACGTCTCCTGCTCCCCTTTTAGAGTGCCGATAGCGCGCTTAGAATCAGGGCGAGCAGTGGTGCTGGCCAGTATGGCGGGCCCAGCAAGTTCTAGTACCTAACATCTAGTCGTACTAAAGACGGTAGCGCAATCGCTGCTAGCGCCTCAAGAGTGAATACACCGTTTTAAAATAATGGGAACTCTAAAGGGTTGCGCGCGGATTACCTTTCTCAATAAAATCACTAATGAATCGAATCTGGGTCGGTATCTTCTCAATGGCGCTGGTCTTGTCATTGGAAGCACCTGTGGCTCATGCTTCAACAAAAGCTGGCACGCCTTGCAAAATGGCTGGATTCAATGTGATAGAAAATGGTTTTAGATTCACTTGCACTAAAACAGGCAAGAAGCTTGTGTGGAGTAAAGGGGTGAAGGTAGCTAGAAACCCTGTTTCAACACCAACACCAACACCGACACCGACACCTACACCAACAGCTACACCTACACCTACACCTACACCTACACCGACTAGTTATCAGGGGTTGGTGGAGGATATTCCGTTGAATGGATTTGATAGCATTTTTTCATATCAACAAAGACAGCCCGAACTTGGAACTTCATCAGTGATCGTGGATTTAAGTCCACATGCGAATCCTGAATTGGCCGCTGCTACTTTAAATGATTTAAAGAAGGGGTTTCGATTTTGGCAGGCATTCACATCGCCTTCAACGAAAATCCATATGGTATACGCCGACCGTAGCGATATGAATTGGTTCCAAGAAACAATGAAAACTATTCAATTGGGAAACACCCCTTGGTTAAGTCGAATTTATGATCTTTCAGTCTCAAACCCATTGAATTCCTACGGAGGATCAAACGGAAGTGACCCGCAAGGGAACGCGCTTTTCTTCTTTTTGCCAGGAACCAGCACCATAGCAACTTCTCCTGGCTGGCTAGGTGTGGGGCCGCATGAATGGACACATTTTGCTCAG
>CAIXKQ010000054.1 GCA_903920065.1 uncultured Actinomycetes bacterium | reverse complement strand
TTGCCAGTCGATGTTCCTTCTGGGCGGATTGGCATCTGCAAATCTCCTCAAGTCATTAGGTGAGGCGATCCACTATGAATCACCTGCGCTCTAGGTATGAATTACACCGGTGTAATCCCTCGGAGTCAACTCCAATCTTGAGACTTTCTCACTTTTTTTACGGTCAAAAGTCGAATTTTAGAGAGAAATTGGTAAATCTGAGCCATTTGAGAGGTAGGTACGGGCTCGCTCGGTGCCCTTATTCACATGTGTTCCCTCTGCAATGAAGCATTGTGATAATTTCACATCAGATTCGATCACCACGTTATCGCCGATGATGCAGTCATCGATGCGGCAGCCAGATGCAATCGTTGTGTTGGCGCCAATTGCGCTGCCGCCAGTGATTTGGGTGCCATCGCCAATCGTGGAACCAGCCATCGCCAGATACGGCCCAGCTACTAGATCGCGTGAGCCTTGAAAGAGAGCTGCTGGGGTTCCGACATCGAGCCAATAAGCAGCCTGCTTATATCCAAAGACCGGGCGGTTCTGGGTAATCAGTGATGGGAAAGTTTCGCGTTCAACGCTGACCACAGATCCCAGTGGAATCTCATTGATGACATCGGGGCTAAAAACATAGCAGCCGGCATTAATAAATTTGGTTACCGGATTTTCCATCTTCTCCAAGAAGGCGGTCACTCGTCCTTGCGAATCTGTTGGCACACAGCCAAATGCACGCGCATCATCGACTTCAATGAGGTGCAGTGTGACATCAGCTTTCTTTTCTTGGTGAAATGCAATTTGGTCTGCAATCGAATGCCGGCTTAAAACATCGCCATTGAAAATGACAATCGGCTCATCACCTTCTAATAGCTGCGCCGCATTTCTTATTGCACCGCCAGTGCCAAGGGGCTCCTTCTCAACTGCGTAGCGGATATTGATTCCCCACTTACTTCCATCACCAAAATATGGCGTAAAGACTTCTGCCAGGTAGGAAGTGGCAAGCACAAGGGTGTGAATACCAGCGCGCTTGGCAGCAAGTATTTGATGTTCGGTCACAGGCAGACCAGCAACTGGCAACATTGGTTTCGGAGAATCATTAGTTAGTGGCTTAAGGCGGGTTCCAAGACCGCCTACCAATAAAATTCCAACAGCCATTAGCGCCCGCTGGCTTTCGCAAGTATTCGCTCCGCAGCCGTTGCTATCTGTTGATCCGTTGCAGTCAGAGCAATCCGAATATGGTTTTCTCCCGCTTGGCCATAAAAAATACCTGGGGTGGCAAGAATTCCCAGTGCTGCCAGCCAGGCAACTGAGTCCCATGAGCTTTCATTTCGCGTCGCCCAGATATAGAGGCCGGCTTCTGAATGATCGATAGTAAAACCCGCAGAAATCAGAGCAGGTACCAGGCGAGTGCGACGTGCGTTATAGCGCCCACGTTGTTCAGCAACATGGTTGCTATCAGAAAGTGCGGCGACCATGGCGTGCTGCACCGGCAAGGAGACCATCATGCCGGCGTGCTTGCGCACCTCCAGAATTCTGGCGATTAATTGTGGGTCCCCCACTACGAAAGCTGCGCGATAGCCAGCCATTGAAGATCTCTTGGAAAGTGAGTAGACACCTAAAACATTGGTGTTATCGCCATCTGTGTATCGCAAAATGGAGGCGGGGGTTTTGGTATCGCCAAATTCCAAGTAGCACTCATCTGAAACTACAACGCTCTTATTCTTTCGTGACCATTCAATGGCTGCACGTAATTCAGATTCGGAGTGAACTCTTCCGGTTGGATTAGAGGGTGAATTCACCCATGCCAGATCGGCCATAGGCCAGGTTGTTGCATCAATGTCAACGGCAGTGGGCGCCGCCTGAGCAAGGAGGGCACCGACTAAATATGTTGGGTATGCAATCCGTGGATAAAGCACAGTTGCCGATTCAAGAAAGGTGGGTAACCAAGCAACGAACTCTTTAGATCCAATAAGTGGCAATACAGCAAAGTCACCAGTGGCACCAAGAGTAGTTACAGCCCAATGATGAATTGCAGTGCGCAGTTCTTGGGTTCCCATTGTTACGGGGTAACTGGGAGAATCAGCTGACTGCCGTAAAGCTTGCTGGATAAATTCAGGAGTGGGATCTACTGGAGTTCCTACTGATAAATCGATAGCACCTTGCGGATGCGTGCGCGCTATCTCGCCATAGGGAGCGAGCGCGTCCCACGGAAAATCAGGTAGTTTTTGGCGCAAGAGCAGTGACATCGGTGTGATCAGAGTTTGTCTCTCCGACCTTTGATGCTCCCCCAGGTGATCCAAGTTCTATGAAAAATTCAGTATTAATCTTCTTGTAGTTCTGCCACTGACCTGGGACATCATCTTCATAATAAATAGCTTCGACCGGGCAAACCGGCTCGCACGCACCGCAATCGACACATTCGTCAGGTTGGATGTAGAGCATCCGAGCACCGTCATAAATGCAATCAACGGGGCACTCTTCGCGGCAGGACTTATCTTTAACGTCCACGCAAGGTTCGGCGATTACATATGTCACGAAAGATCCTCCAGAAGGCTTGAAGCGGTAGGCGATAAGTCTAACCCTGCAAGAGACTGATTACATGATTAAGGTTGCCACGTGAACGCCGAGACTTTGCGGGCTGCCGTTGGCAAGCGAGCCACTATTCGCCTGCGAGAATCGGCTGGCGGATTCCGTGACATCGTCGGCGTTCTACATAGTGAGACACGCCTCATCAATCGCCGGGGTGAGTTCATTGAATTTGAACTCGAAGATATTGCTTTCTTTCGCATCATCCCAGTCTTTAACCGCCGAGATGCTGCCAGCGGTCAGCTTCACATTTATGACACTCGCACTCGAGAAGTTCAAGAAATAGCCAGTCGTGATGGTTATATCTCCATCTACTGCTGCGGTCCGACTGTCTACCGAGATGCCCATGTGGGAAACCTTCGAACCTTCTTACTTGCAGACCTCATCACCCGCACGCTGACCATGACCGGCGTCGACGTTGAACTCATTCAAAACATTACAGACGTTGGACATATGGCCGATGACTTTGAAGGTGAAGATAAATTATTGGCAGAATCTAAACGTACTAAGACTGACCCATTTGCCATTGCTCGCGAATTTGAATCCCGCTTCCACAAAGATTTGGCCTCACTCAATGTCAGAAAAGCCGACAGATATCCGCGAGCATCAGAGAATATGGACTCGATGATCTCTGCTATCGAAAAACTTATCGAAAGTAAGAACGCCTATATCGGAAGTGATGGTTCGGTTTACTTTGATGCAACCTCTATTGAAAGTTACGGAGCAATCAGCGGCAATAAGTTAGCAGCGCTCAAACCCGGCCATCGCCACGAGCACAACGATGAAAGCGGTAAGCACTTCCATGCCGATTGGGCGCTCTGGAAATTAGCAGGTGCACGCACGCAAATGATCTGGGAATCCCCATGGGGTCTGGGTTTTCCTGGGTGGCATATCGAATGCAGCGCAATGTCAATTGATTTCCTGGATTCGAAGGTAGATATTCACGTGGGTGGAATTGATCTTCGTTTCCCGCACCACGAAAATGAACGAGCTCAATCAAACTCGTTAACCCACTCTGAAGTTGTGGGTACTTGGGTGCATGGAGAACATCTGCTCTTTGAAGGTCGCAAAATGTCAAAAAGTGCCGGCAATGTTGTACTTCTTAGTGATGTGCAGGAACGCGGACTAGATCCGCTCTCGCTACGGTTCTCACTTCTTGAAAATCGCTATCGCTCACAGATGGATCTCTCGTGGGCAGCACTTGATGCTGCGCACTCAACGCTTCGCAGATGGCGCTCTTTGATGTCTGAATGGGGAACCTCAACAGAGATTAAAATGGATCAAGAAATTACCGATGCCCTCACTAATGATCTTGATACACCGCGGGCCATGCAAAGGTTGCGAGCCATTGAAAAAGATTCTGCCATGGGCTCGCAAGATAAACGTGCCATTTTCTTATACGCAGATCAGGTACTCGGACTCGAGCTCAATCGAGTTCCCGAAGCAAAACCACTTACCCCAGAGTTGCAACAACTACTAGATGATCGAGTTCGTGCAAGGGAATCTAAAGAGTGGGCACGAAGTGACTCGTTGCGAGCAGAGTTAGAAACACACGGACTGGAGATTAGCGATGGTCCCACTGGGCAGAGTTGGCGCTGGAAGTAAGTTAGGCGCGTTGGAGAACTGCAATTACTCCAATAATAAATCCAATAAATAAAAGTGCTGTTCCCGAATTATCTCCTTGAATCAGGAGTTCTTTTCCCACACCAAATGTTCCGGCGCGAATGATGACGATAAACCAACCGAAGAGCGCGATGAGTTTGTATCTCTTCTTTCCAAAATATCTACCTACCCAACGAATACATAGGTAAGTACCAATGAGTGCAAGTATCACTCCAACTGGCGGCCGGGTTGCGTGAATCAGCGTTGCACCTAGTGCTACAACTGCTCCGAAGAGAAGTGAAACCAGCGCTCTCATGATGTGATTGATATGCCGGCAAAGAGATCGCTCTCGTGGCCCTGCGCATCAAGCTCTCCACTTTTTTCACCCTTAACTAGCGTGTAGTACTCATGACCCCAGATCTCGAGCCCCAAATTATTTGAGAGTGAAAAGAAGGGGCCATCGACTGCTATTTGTGTGCCATGGGCACGCATTGCAGCCATCTTCTGATGAACATACTCACCGCCATCGATACACGCATGAACAAAGGAGTCATCTTTTGCAAAAGGCAGGTCATCGGCGCTCTCTGCTCCGAAGAAATCTGAGCCAAGTGATTTCATCTTCTCAATGCCCGCTTGAATAACAGATTTGGGCATCACATTCCAATAAATTTTTGGGATATTCCAAGTAGCGCGCTCAGCCGCCGCCATCGCAACACGATGGGCTTGGATGTGATCGGGGTGACCATAGCCGCCAAATTCATCATAGGTAATGAGTACGTGTGGCTTGATTTCATCAATGACTGAAACCAGTAATCGGCTAGCTTCATCGAAGTCTGCGCTCCAAAAAGTATCGGGGCGATTGTTGGCATCTGTTCCCATCATGCCGCTATCGCGATATCGCTTGATTCCCTCACCAAGAAAACGATGATCTGCGACACCGAGTTCTGCCATTGCTTGCGCTAACTCTTCCACACGGTGATCACCCAATGCATCGGTTTCATGTGCTGCTAGATGAGCAAGATCTGGAATCAGAACTTCACCTTCTTCCCCGCGAGTGCAAGTAACCAGAGTTATCTGCGCACCTAACGCAGCATAAAGTGCCATCGTGCTGCCGTTGTTAATAGTTTCATCATCAGGGTGTGCATGCACAAGCATGGCTCGATAGCCGCTGTAATTAGCAAGCATTAGTAGACCGGCAGTGATGTATCAATCTGCTTCACCCATGCCACCACGCCACCAGAGACGTGTGATGCATCAGAGAATCCAGCATCTTTAAGTATTGCTAGACACTCGGCAGAGCGCACACCGCTCTTGCAATGCAAGATGATTGGTCGGTCTTGCGGCAAGGTTGCCAATACTGATCCATCTATAAATCCTTGTTTTGGAATCAGATGCGCGGTCGGAATCTTTACAATCTCGTATTCACTTGGTTCGCGAACATCGATGAGGTAATAGTTCTCTTGTGCATCAATCTTTGATTTCAACTCTTGCACAGTAATTGTTGAGCCAGCACTGGCTTCTTGTGCCGCATCAGAGAGCACCCCACAGAATGCTTCGTAGTCAGGCAGTAGCGCGGTCTGGGTAGGGTTTTGGCTACACAGTGGGCAGTTAGGATCTTTGCGAACTTTAATCTTTCTAAAGCTCATATCAAGTGCGTCATAGACCATCAAAGAACCAATAAGTGGTTCACCGACTCCTGTGAGAACCTTGATTGCTTCCGTAGTTTGAATTGAGCCAATTGTTGCGCAGAGAACTCCAAGTACTCCACCTTCAGCACAACTTGGAACCATTCCCGGTGGTGGTGGTTCTGGATAGAGGCAGCGATAGCAAGGACCATACTCGGCCCAGAACACACTTGCCTGTCCGTCAAAGCGATAGATGGAACCCCAGACATATGGCTTCTTTAAAAGTACACAAGCATCGTTTACCAAGTAACGCGTCGCAAAATTATCTGTGCCATCGACGATAATGTCGTACTGAGAAAAAATCTCCATCACATTCGAAGTATCGAGTCGTGTTTCATGGGTAATTACTTTGACATAGGGATTAATCTCAGCAATTTTCTCTTTCGCACTCTGTGCTTTACTTTTTCCGATATCCGATTGGCCATGAATAATCTGTCGCTGCAGGTTTGACTCATCAACTGTGTCGTATTCAACGATTCCAAGAGTTCCTATACCAGCGGCAGCTAAATACATGAGCGCCGGGGATCCGAGGCCTCCTGCGCCAACGCAGAGCACTTTGGCATTCATCATGCGCTGCTGACCCGCCATTGCAACATCAGGGATGATTAAGTGACGGCTATATCGACGAACCTCAGCAACGGTAAGCGCAGGGCCTGGTGTAACCAGCGGCGGAGTCTTCATGGGAGTGATTCTGCCGTACTGTGCCTTTGCCTGCCAATTCTGTACGATGCGCATAATGACTACCGAAACTGCATCTGCACATAATTCGCGTTCAGATAAATCACGCCTGCCGCGCGACGAGCGACGAGCGATTTTGCTCTCAGCAGCTCTTGAAGTCTTTACTGCCGCTGGATATCACTCAGCTGCGATGGATGAGATTGCAGACCGAGCCAATGTCAGTAAGCCAGTTCTGTATCAGCACTTTCCCTCAAAGTTAGATCTCTATCTCGCCGTTCTTGACCTTCACATTGATTCCTTGGTCTATGAACTTCAGAAAGCTATCTCTTCGACCCCGGATAATAAGCAACGCGTGCATGTGACTATTGATGCTTACTTTAATTTTATTGAAAATGAAGGAGAGGCATTTCGCCTCCTATTTGAAAGTGATATGAACGTTGAACCTCAAGTACGCGAACGACTTAATCGCATGACCTACGACTGCGCTGCCGCCGTCAGTGGTGTGATCTCCAATGACACCGGACTTCCTCGGGAGGAAGCGATGATGCTCGGCGTTGGATTAATTGGCTATGTTCAAGTCACAGCTCGTCATTGGCTAGAAAGAGATGGAAAACTCACTCGCCAACAAGCGATTGAACTCGTTGAGAACCTCATGTGGCGGGGAATTTCTGGATTTCCCCGTACTGAACTCTGACTCTAAGATAGGGCTATGAGCACAAAGAAATCAGATAAGGCATCACAAGTTCGCATCTCCATTACACATGTCAGCAGCGAGCTCTCCTTTGAATGCCCAATGGCTCCCGAAGAGATTAAGGCTGCAGTCACCGCCGCCCTTACATCCGCTACTCCCCTTGTTCTTTCAGATGTTCGCGGCCATGAAGTGATCGTGCCGGCAGAGAAAATTGGCTATGTAGAAATCGGGCAACCAACCGAGCGTCGCGTCGGTTTCGGTGCCAACTAAGTGTCGATAACTTTCGCAGACTTACCGCTTCGCAAAGAGACAATCGATGCGCTTACTGAACATGGCTTTACTTCACCCTTTCCAATTCAAGAAATGGTCATGCCAATCGCACTTGCCGATGGCGATGTGATTGGTCAAGCAAAGACTGGTACCGGTAAGACTCTTGCATTTGGTATTCCAGTCATTGAGCGCGTGATTGCACCCAATGATGCAGATTGGCCACAACTAGCCAATCAGGGGCATCCGCAAGTTCTCATCGTTGTCCCTACTCGCGAACTCTGCGTTCAGGTTACTAAGGATATTGAAGAGCTCTCCTTCAATCGCGGAATTCGCACCCTGGCTGTCTATGGCGGCCGTGCATTTGAGCCACAGATTGAAGCACTGCAAAAGGGCGTCGAGATTGTTGTGGGAACCCCAGGTCGCTTATTAGATCTATACCGTCAAGGACAACTCACACTGAAGAACGTTTCACGAGTGGTTCTGGATGAGGCTGATGAGATGCTTGATCTCGGTTTCTTACCTGATGTTGAGAAAATCTTTACCAGTACTCCTGCACGTCAACAGACGATGCTCTTTTCGGCCACCATGCCTGGAGACATCATTGCCTTGGCGCGTCGCTTCATGAACCAACCTGTGCACATCCGCACGCAAGATAATGAGGATGAAGGTGCGGTTGTTTCTCGTATTGTGCAGCACGTTATACGAGCACACGCCATGGATAAAATCGAGCTACTCGGACGAATTCTTCAAGCCAATGGTCGCGGGCCAACGATTGTCTTTTGTCGTACCAAGCGCACCGCACAAAAGACATCAGATGAATTAGTAGAGCGTGGATTTAACGCTGCAACTATCCACGGTGATCTCGGGCAATCTGCGCGCGAAAAGGCACTTAATGATTTCAAGGCTGGTAAATCAGATGTGCTGATTGCAACAGATGTTGCAGCACGTGGAATTGATATCGATGGCATTACTCACGTCATTAATTACCAATGCCCAGAAGATGAAAAGACTTATGTGCACCGCATTGGTCGTACTGCGCGAGCTGGCGCCCACGGTATCTCGGTCACCTTCGTCGACTGGGATGACCTCGCGCGTTGGAAGATGATTGATACCGCACTTAAATTAGGTCTAGCCGAACCACTTGAAACATATTCATCTTCAGATCACTTATATGAAATGCTCGATATTCCGCGCGATTCAACTGGAAGTCTCAAGAAAGTGCGTGCACCCAAGGTTGAGAAAGCAGCGCCGGCAAAGAGTGCTCCAAAGAGTTCAGCTCCGCAGGTAAAGCGCGAACGTACTCGGACTAAGCGAATATCTAGCTAATTTGCGGTAAATGCTTTAATTGCATTTGCCAACATTTGTACCGCGATTGCCGCAAGTAATAAACCAGCAATGCTTGCCAGCAAAGTGACCCCAGCGTCTTTGATTACGCCAATAATCTTTGTAGATGCCATCAGCACTGTTCCGATAATCAGATGCACCGCAACAATTGCGATCGCTAATCCTATGAACTGCGCAGTGGAGTCGGCCTTCTGCACATAAATCATCGTTGCAACGATTGCTCCAGGTCCAGCAAGGAGTGGAGTACCAAGTGGCACCATACCGATATTAGAGCTTTTCTGATCAGCTCCACCTTTTGATGTACCAGTGAGAAGTTGTAGCGAAACATAGAGGAGAAGCAACCCTCCAGCTGCTTGCAGCGCTTCGATAGAGACATTCATGTAGTCAAGAATGAACTGACCAAAGAATGCAAAACTGGCAATAACAAATAGCGAAACACCTGCCGCTTGCCATGCTAATCGCACTCGCTCGCGTGGTGATTTATCTCCCACTAAACCAAGAAATATTGGGGTAGCTCCTGGTGGATCCATAATGACAAAGAGCGTGACAAAAGCCTGCGTTGCAAAGGTAATTGTTCCCATTGAATTCATACTCGTACCACCCTTCGTGCATCTGCTTGCGCTTCTAAGGCTTCCCATTGTGCCGCAAGTGTTGTGTTCTCTGCCATTGCATTAAGTTTTCCGGTGCCGTGATAATCACTTGATCCTGTGATAACAAGGTTGAGCTCCTGTGCTATTTCACGTAGGGTCTTGCGCTCCTCCACGTTTTGATCACGATGGTCTACTTCAATGCCATTTAGCCCAACCGCAACCAAATCAGCAAATGTCTCTGATGTAATAATTTGTCCCCGTCGAGATGCAAACGGATGCGCAATGACTGCAACTCCACCCGCAGCATGAATTGCACGAACTGCTTCGACCGGAGTGGGCGCAGCGTGAGTTACGTAGTATTTGGATTCATTATGGAGCAAATTTAAAAAGGCTTCATCCCGGCTTGCAACTACACCTTTGTGCACCAGCGCATCGGCCAGATGCGGTCTGCCCACTGTGGCACCTACTGGGGTCTGCGCCTGCACATCCTCAAGTGAAATATCAATGCCATCGGCTTTCAGAAGTTCAACCATTTTTCGCATTCTGGGTATACGCGTATCACGTGAATCAGCAAGAATTTGTTGCATCGCAGCGTTCTCGCCATCAAAGAGAAGTCCGAGCATATGCACGCTAATTCCATCTGAAGTCAGGCAGGAAATTTCTGCACCTAGGACAAGTTCAATCTGAGGTTGCAGCGCGGTAATTGCTTCACTCCATCCAGCAGTCGTATCGTGGTCGGTGATAGCTAAAGTTGTGACACCAGTAGAAAGAGCTTTCTTAACTAGGGCAAATGGTGAATCAGTGCCGTCGCTACACGTAGTATGAGTATGAAGATCAATCATTGTTCTACGCCACTTTCTTTATTATTTCTTAGTACAACAAGAGCACAACCAAGCAGAATCAAAACTACTCCAGGAATGATGCTCAGTGTTGGCTGCTTTCCAATATCAAAGACGAAAGCGAGAATTGCTGCCACAGGCACTTCAAAGAAGACAATCATCGAAACAATCGCAGGAGACACGCGCTTTAGTGTGGAGTTAAACATTGTGTGACCAAGCAGTTGTGCCCCCAAGATTAGCCCTAACAAGATCCACCATTCACGTACCGAGAAATGAATTACTTCATATCCCAAGAGTAAAGCCATAGGTAGGGCGGTAATTGAACAGATGAAATAACAAATTGTCGTATAAGACGTGGTTTCCATGTGCTGCTGTGCGCGCGAACCAACCAACATATATGCAGCAGCTAGCGCACCTGAAATCAGTGCTGCCAAATCTCCTAAGAATGATTTCTTATCCAGTTGCAGATCAACGCCCGTTACAAGCAGAACACCGAGAAAACTGATAAACATTCCGGCCCATGATTTGCCTGGGATATGCCCCCCAGTGAGCTTTACAAAGAAGGCGGCATAAATAGGTTGTGTTGCAACAAGCGCCGTACCTGCTGCAACACTGGTCATGCGCATTGATAAAAAGAATCCGACAAAGTGCAGGGCTAGCAAAACTCCAGCAACTACTGCCAATTGAACGCCCGCACGAGTAACTTTATGTCGTAGCGCGAATGGCAATGTTAGTAATGAGCCCCCAAAATTCCGCCAAAAAATCAATGTGGGCACTGGCATCGTGCTCAGCGCAATCAGAGGTCCCGATAGGCCAATTCCGAATACTCCAATAATCAGGCGAATCAGGTCGGGGCGAGCAGGCATCTGAGTGTGGTTATCGATACCTGTGCCGACCGAAGATTTCCCAGATGAGTTCATTGAGCAAACCTAGCCGATAGCTCACCCGTTACTCTTATCCCATGAGCGGAAATAACAGCAATCGAATATTTCTCGCCCGCTTAGCCGGAACAGCAGTTTTTGACCCTAACGGTGATCCAGTCGGCAAGGTGCGCGATGCTGTGGCGACCCTGCGTTCTAACAACCAATCACCGCGCATACTGGGTTTAGTTGTTGAGGTACCACTTCGCCGTCGAGTATTTGTTCCAATCACTCGCGTGACATCAATTGAATCAGGTGCCGTTGTGATAACAGGGCTCCTTAATATGCGCCGCTTTGATACTCGTACCGGTGAATTACTGGTGTTGGGTGATCTACTCGATCGCACCATCACGGTAATTGAAGAGAACGAAGCTGTACTGGTTGAGGATATGGCGATGGAACAGAACCGCACTGGTGACTGGCTCATCACTCGCGTTCACATAATGCGCAAAGGTCATGGATTCCGTCGTAAAGGGGCAACATCAACCCTTGCTTGGGAAGATGTCACCGGTTTTGCGCAACACGAATCAAATCAAGGTGTTGCAAATTTACTTTCAACGTTAAGTAATCTGCGTGCAGCGGATTTAGCTGCTGTAATTCAAGACTTGGCACCTAAACGTCGCGTTGAAGTTGCGCGTGCCCTCAATGACGAACGTCTCGCCGACGTACTAGAAGAGATGGATGAAGCTGAGCGCGTGGCTCTTCTTGCCGAACTCGAAGGTGAACGTGCTGCCGATGTACTGGAGGAAATGGATCCTGATGACGCAGCCGACTTGTTGCGCGAAATCGGCGAAGAACGAGCACAAGAGTTAATTAACTTAATGGACCCAGAAGATGCTGAAGATGTATTGCGTCTGATGACATATGAAGATTATTCAGCTGGTGGAATGATGACAACTGAGCCAATCGTGATGTCCGCTGATTACACCGTTGCCGATGCACTGGCAGCCGTGCGTCAGAGCGAAATCTCACCGGCGCTAGCATCACAAGTGTTTATTGCCCGCCAACCACTGGAAACTCCTACTGGGCGATTTATTGGAATGGTCCACTATCAACGACTGCTTCGTGAGCGCCCATCAACGCTCTTGGGATCAATCGTTGATACCAATACCCAGGGTGTTAATCCCGATGCGACATTGCATGCTGTTTCCTCATACTTAGCTAGTTATAACTTGCTCTCACTGCCGGTTATTGACGCAAATGATCGTCTGCTTGGCGCTGTAACAGTCGATGACGTCCTAGACCACTTGCTACCTGAAAACTGGCGACATGATCACCGAGATTCAGCGACAACAACTGCGGCTCTTGAAAGCATAGATACAAGTTTTGATGATTCACACGATCTACCGAAGGAGCTCTGATGATGGCACGTAACAATGGTTTAGATACCCCACGCGAGACCCGTCGATCCCTTCGCGCCAATTACGATCCTGAGGCATTCGGTCGCCTTTCGGAGAAATTTGCTCGCTTCTTAGGAACTGCTCGCTTCTTGGTATACATGACAGTCTTTGTTCTTAGTTGGGTTATCTGGAACGCGCTCGCTCCACAAAATCTGAGATTTGATGATTATCCATTTATCTTTCTGACTCTCATTCTCTCTTTGCAAGCTTCTTACGCTGCTCCGCTCATTCTTCTTGCACAAAATCGCCAGGCAGATAGAGATCGCATCTCACTTAATGAAGATCGTGCGCAGAATGCTCGTAGCATTGCCGATACTGAATATCTGACCCGGGAACTGGCAAGCCTGCGAATTGCACTTGGTGATGTTGCTACCCGCGATTACTTGCGCAATGAGCTAGGTGATCTTGCTAAAGAGATTGTGGAAGAGTTACGCAAGCCCGAGTCTGACGCCAAGTAAAGATTTCTCTCGCACAATCAGCTTGCCCACAATTTCGTTAATCACTTGAGCACTTGGACTTTCAGGAGCCGAAATAACTACCGGGCTTCCACCATCTCCGCCTTCGCGAAGTTCAGGGCTAAATGGAACTTTGCCGAGCAGTGGAACATCTGACCCAACCAATTGCGATAGCCGTTTAGATGTTTCTTCTCCCCCGCCTTCGCCAAAGAGTGATGTCAGTTCACCGCACTTGGCACATGGATAAGCTGACATATTTTCAATCACGCCAATAACACGTTGATGAATCTGATGAGCAATTCGCCCTGCTCGCTCTGCAACTTCGGCTGCTGCAATTTGCGGAGTTGTCACAACGACAATTTCTGATGTGGGAACTAATTGCCCTAGTGATATTGCGAGATCACCAGTTCCAGGCGGAAGGTCAATGAATAGCAGATCAAGATCGCCCCAATAGGCATCTGATAAGAGTTGCTCCAGAACACGATGTAGAAGTGGTCCGCGATAAGCAATGGCATCAGAGCGTTCAGGTTTAAACATCTCCATCGAAACAGTCTTCACACCGAAGGATTCAAGTGGAATAAACATTTGATCTATTGCTGTGGGGCGTTGGCCTATCAGCCCCATCAGGCGGGGAATTGAATGGCCGTAGACATCAGCATCAAGAATGCCAACTCGTAGCCCTTTCTGGGCGGAGGCAACTGCCAAGTTTGCTGTCAGTGATGACTTACCAACCCCACCTTTTCCAGATGCAACACCAATTACTCGAGTTAGTGAATCTGCTTGGGCAAATGAGATAAAACTTTCGCGTCCATTGCGAAGCAATTTTTTAATGTTTGCCCGTTGCTCTTCATCCATCACACCAAAAGTGATGGAAACTTCAGAGACGCCATCAACTGCCAGAACAGCCTTCTCGATATCAGTTGTCAGACGATCCTTCATGGGGCACCCAGTAATAGTGAGCAGAATTTCTAGCTCGGCTTTTTCTCCATTGTGTGCAACGGACTTAACCATGCCCAGTTCAGGCAGGGCTCGGTGAAGTTCTGGGTCTTGCACGGTGGCGAGTGCTGCGTGAATAAGTTCTAAAGTACTCATAGGAGATCAGGATCAATCTGTGCTTTTGTCTTTAATTTTTTTGGATTGCTATCTTCTTCGAGGGCATTAGCTAACTGTTTTTTAATAAATGTCTTTGGACGTAAGTCTGATGGCTGTAAATCTTCAAAACCTGGGCCTAGATTCTCCTTGAGCTCATTGGTGGCGGTAGATGCAAAATTTCTTATCTTCTTCACCATCTTTGCCGCATCAACGGCGAACTGTGGCAGCTTATCGGGACCCAGCAGAATCATCGCAAGGAGAGCGAGTCCGATTACTTCACCAGCGCCAAAATCAAAGAACATAATGTGGGAAGCCTATCTCTTTACTCTGATGCAGTCAGAACCAGTGTGGCGCTCTTGCTCTCAGACCCACGCTTATAGATTATCTCTACCTTATCGCCTACGTTTTGCGCACGAATTGCAACAATTAACTCTTCAGCTGACCCAATCGCGCGTCCGCCAAATTCAGTGATGATATCTCCAGCCTTAAGCCCAGCTTTATCTGCAGGTCCACCTTTGACTATTGCAACACCTGTCTTTGCAATGAGTGCACCTTCTCCTCTGAAATTCATCTCAACCGAGACTCCAATAACAGGATACGTTGCCTTGCCATTCTTAATTAATTGTTCTGCAGTCTTGCGTGCTTGATTAATTGGAATCGCAAATCCAAGACCGATAGACCCGGTTTGAGAACTAGCTGAATATCCAAGAGAGGCAATTGCGGAATTAACACCAATGACTGAGCCTGTTGCATCAACAAGCGGTCCACCCGAGTTTCCAGGGTTAATTGCCGCATCCGTTTGCAGCGCGTTGATGAATGAATTATCCGCTTGAGATTCTCCAGCAGTAACTGCGCGATCTTTGGCGCTAATAATGCCGAGAGTTACTGTGCCAGTCAGTCCCAAAGGTGAGCCAATTGCAATCACTGAATCTCCCACAGCTACTTTATCGCTATCTCCGAATTGCAAAGCTTTAAGAGTGGCACCAGAAATTTTAAGTACCGCGAGGTCATATGAACCATCTCGACCTACGACCTTCGCTGAATACTCAGAACCATCATTGAGTCTGACTGAGATATCCCCACCACTTTCAACCGATCCAGCAATCACGTGGTTATTTGTCAGGATGTAGCCAGTACTGTCGATAACAAATCCAGAACCAGTTGCGCCACCATTTTTTGATTTTGCTTCAATGGAGACAACCGATGGAAGAACGCGCTGGGCAATTTCAGCAACAGATCCAGCGGGGCGTTCGATTGTCGATGAAGATTTAACAAGATTTACCGAACGGCCAAAGAGAGATCCGGTAGAGGAAGCTGTAAATGTTCCCGCAATCAGACCCACACCGAGAGCGAGCACAATTGCAGATTTAAGAGAGATTGATTTATTCAAGCCTTTTGGTGCGGGCGCTTCCCACCACGGCTTGCTATCGAAATCACTCACTTGATAAACCCCACTCTATAAATTCTGCTACAACTTCGTTGCAAGCAACAAACCGTCACCGATAGGGATCAGTGATGTCACCCACGAATCAGTATCGGCCTTTACAGCTTTGCCTGCCTCGCGCAGAGCAATCGTCTTCGGATCGCGCTGGGCTGGGTCTGGAACCTTGCCGCCACCATAAAAGTTATCGATGACAAAGACGCCGCCGCTTCGAAGGATTCTATGTGCTTCAGAGATGGCAAAACTTAAATCCTCCGGATTGTGTCTAAAGACAACCAGGTCATAAGCACGATCGGTGAGCTTTGTCATGACATCCATGACTGCGTTGGTAATAAATCTAATTCGAGTCTGTGCGATTTCTGCCTCGGCTAGAGCGATCTTTGCAATCGTCGTATGTTCCATCTCATCATCTATCGATGTCAGAGTTCCGCTTGCAAGCATTCCTTCGAGTAGCCAGAGTGAGCCGACTCCAGATCCTGTTCCAATTTCAACTACTGACTGTGCCTTAATTTGATGAGCAAGTTGACGTAGATATGCACCAGTGCCCTGGGAGACATCGGTGACTCCGTTTTCTTCACCTCGGGCGCGCGCCGCACTTTTCACAGTGCCTTCTGCAATAAATGTCTCTGCATAGGTATGTGGGTCAATGTTCATGAGAGAGACACTATCCAATCAATGAATAAACGCACGCCGAAACCGGTGCCGCCCTTGACGTTTTCTCCTGAATCATTTTCACTGCGCCCTGTCCCGGCGATATCTAGGTGCACCCAGCGACTATCTCCGACAAAATGTTCAAGGTATAAGGCGGCAGTAACAGATCCGGCAGAGTAATCGCCCTTATCTGCTGCGTGATTAAGGTCTGCCACATCACTTTCGAGGGAATCGGCGTAATCATCGATGAGCGGCATATGCCAGACACGTTCGCCACATTCTTCGCCGATCTCCATCAATTTCTTAGCAAGTTTTTCATCGCGCGAGTACAGAGCTGCATATTGACGGCCAAGTCCAAGGGTTGCAGAACCCGTCAGGGTTGCAATATCGATGAGGTAATCCGGATCAAGGTTTGCCACCGCATAAGCAAGACCGTCAGCAAGAACAAGTCTTCCTTCGGCATCAGTATTGATGATTTCGACAGTAGTGCCGCCATATTGAGTGATGACATCTGATGGTCGCTGCGCACTACCTGAGAGTGCATTTTCGGCGCACATCATCAAGACAGTTACCCGCACCTTGGGTTGTAATTGAGGAAGTGCGCTGATAGTTGCAAGGGCGGCAGCCGCCCCTGCCATATCACTCTTCATTGCCGTCATAAATTCATATGGGCGCTTGAGTGAAACTCCGCCAGTATCGAAGGTGATTCCTTTTCCGACTATGACAATATGAGGTAGCGCTGCGGCTGAGTTGCCACGCATCCTTGGAATATATGAGAGTTCGATAAAGCGCGGACCAGGCGTCGGCGAAGAGTTTCCTACTGCGCGCAGCCCACCAAATTGAGCAAGTTGCTTACCGGCCAATACTTTGATTGCCAATCCACATTCATCTGCAATCTTCTTCGCTTCTTGCGCCATCCACAAAGGATTCTTAATATTTGATGGCGTATGAACTAGGTCTCGCGCTGTATAGAGTGCTTTTGCCATGACAGATGCGCGGGTAACAACTTTTTCATCAAGAGTTGCAATACCAATCCTTGGAATTTCAACTTCTTTGCCTGACTTTAGGCTCCACGAGTAGGCGCCCAGCAGAGCTGAAACTCCATGGGCTTTAATTTCAGGTGCACTTTCGGCACAGAGTGAAATGATCTCAATCGCTTTTCCTCGCACCTTACGCCCGATTGCAGCGCCGGCTGTGCGATAAGAAGTCAGCGATTGATCTCCAAGACCAAGAAGATAAAGCCGATCGACTGTGGAATCGTCGTGAAGAACTGGTATCTCGTTGATTTCTCCTGCTTTACCGGTCGGTGTAAAGAATGAAACTTCATCAACCAGATTTATTTCAAAGAATTTTTCGATTTTACTGAGCAGCTTCTTACTTCCAATAAATGTTATTTCGCCATCTTTGGATTGAATGTATCCCAGTACAAGAACATCTGCTCCGATAAGAGAATCTAATTCAGGAGCAACTGCGTGAAGAATTTCTTCGGTCCGCTCTACTTCTTAATAAGAGCAACTGCGGCCTCAAGGGCTGCGCTCAGGTTGTTAGCTTCCTGAGGATTCAGTTCAACGACTAGACGGCCTCCACCTTCGAGCGGAATACGCATGACGAGCGAGCGCGCTTCCTTGGTGACTTCCATGGGTCCATCACCAGTACGAGGTTTCATAGCTGCCATAGTGGGGACTCCTTGAGACGACGGGGTGAGAATGCGCACGGGCGTGAACAGTAGGGAGAAGTATCTCGCAGAATGAGCCCGGGGTGAAATCGAGGCTATTACATGCCCAAAAAGGCGGTGAGCCGCTTCTTTCCGCTTTCAATCACGGCGATGACCGATTTCTCAGGAACTGATAGGAGCGCTGCAATTTCTGCACTGCTCTTGGATCGAAGGTAATGCAAGGTGAGGATGAATCGCTCTTCCTCAGGAAGAGAGGCGAGCAACTGCGCCAGCGTTTGAGGGTTGCTCACGGGATACAGATTACTCGGTGAGGTAGTAAATGTTGAGTGCTTAGTGAAATGAACGTGCGAATCGTGCGAGGGATATGCGTACACCCACATAGAGGAAAGGGGCAAGCAGCAAAAAGAGCGCTCGCGGTGCCACGATTGTTTCTGACCAATCAAAGCGCGTGGAATGTGCACCTGCTTCAGTGAGAATGAAAGAACCGCTTCCTTTAAGAATCTTTCCATGATGTTCAACATCGCATCGAGCTGGCTCCTCCCAACGAGTAACGGTCATGAGGTCGAGTAAGCCTGGAGACTTAATTCGAGGATAGAACTTGTGAAGTGGCCCGGTGAATGCAGCAATGGAAGTGCCAACTCCTGAAGTGCGCTCTGATGTGACCCAGACTTTTGTTTGCAGCATCCACTGCCCTTGCGAAGGCCAATCTGCAATTGCCTTCCAGACTTCTAAGCGAGGTGCTGGAATTGTGAGTGAAATTGCTAGCGTGTTAATCGCCATCTACTTTTTTCCATATGCAAAAGCAAGAGCTTGCTCAACAGTAGTTGTCCAATGTAAGAGATCGCGCATTCCAGGTTTCACAAAGTTCTCATTTTCTAGATGTTTGACTAATGTATGCAGCGGCTCATAAACACCATGTGGGTCAAGAATGATCACTGGTTTATCGTGGAATTGAAGATAACGCCCAACCCATATTTCAAAGAGTTCTTCTAGCGTGCCGAGCCCACCTGGGAGGGTAATGAAGGCATCGGATAAGTCTTCAATCTTTGCCTTACGGGTGCGCATAGAGTCGACCACAATTAATTCATCGCTCTCGTGATCTGCGAATTCAATATCAACTAACTTCTGCGGTATCACCCCGATAGTGCGCCCCGATTTACTACGGGCACCACGCGAAATCGCACCCATGGCAGAAATATGCCCACCCCCTGAAACCAATTCGGCTCCGCTCTCGGCGATGCCAGCGCCGAGTTCAAAGGCTAGGTCTATATATTTCGAATCAATCGACGGTGATGAAGAACAAAATACTGCAATGCGCATGCCGCACAGGATAGGGGTTAGGCTTAGAACATGTCTTCATTAGCTCATGGCCACGGAATCGCAACTCTTGCCGGCACAACTGTGCTCGATGTCTGGTTTCCTGCGCCAGCACTTGGCGCTCTCGCTGGTGCCCCTGATCCATCATTGAAATCGATGGTGGGGCCAGATGATGCACGAGGAGTATCTCGAGAGTTAGTTTCGATTGAAATCGATTTAACGGTTGCTCCAAAGGATGCACGCGATGCATACCTGCGACTGCACTTGCTTTCACACCGTTTGATTAAGCCTCATGGTGCATCACTCGATGGAATTTTTGGGCTACTTGCCAATGTTGTCTGGACTTCAGTTGGACCGTGCGCCGTTGAAGGATTTGAACTTACCCGTGCACGATTGAAAGCTCAGCATGCTCACGTGAGCGTTATCTCGGTAGATAAGTTTCCACGCATGGTTGATTACGTAGTTCCAAGTGGTGTGCGTATTGCAGATGCTGATCGCGTTCGTTTAGGTGCCCATCTAGCACCTGGTACAACTGTGATGCACGAAGGATTTGTTAATTTCAATGCTGGAACTCTTGGAACGTCGATGGTTGAAGGTCGCATCTCTTCAGGTGTAGTTGTGGGAGATGGCACAGATGTTGGCGGTGGTGCTTCGATTATGGGAACCCTCAGCGGCGGTGGCAAGGAAGTTATCTCGGTGGGTGAAAAGTGCTTACTGGGTGCTAACTCTGGTTTAGGAATTTCACTCGGTAATAACTGCGTGATTGAAGCCGGTACTTACATCACTGCAGCGGCCAAGGTGAAGTTACCTGATGGTGAAGTTGTTAAGGCGGGCACGCTTTCAGGTGCGAATGATCTTCTATTTCGACGTAACTCACTAAGTGGCGGCCTTGAAGTTGTGATGCGCACCGGTACGTGGGGCGGCCTGAACTCCGTCTTGCACGCCAATTAATAATCGAGAGTTAACCCGCTAAGTTAAAATAGGGCGAAGGAATCTTTACCCTACTTCTAAAGGTATCGCCCCTAAGTAACTTGGTAGAACCATCACTGGCTGTGCCTTTGATATAGGTAACTGCCCCTGCGGAATTACGAGACATAATTTCCAGGGTGACGATATCTGCCAGCAAGAAGGCATTAGCAACCAGAGCCTGATCTGCCGATGCACTCCAAGTAGCAAAGCGAGGATTGTTCTTAGGATCTAGCCCTGCAGGGTCAGGCACTGATTGCGTATAACTCGTTGCCTGTCCCCATGCATCGAGTGTCGTCTGCGTTGCACCACCGGAGGATGAGAAGAAGTACGCCTGTATTGGTTTCCCATTACTGAGAATGGCAAGACTTGTGGCAGTGTCAATGACTGTGCGCGTGACTGCCGCCTTCCAAAGCTGACCGAATCTTGGTTCAGATTCTTTAGAGAAGCCCACAAAGTTCTGATCCGCAATATGTGAATAGACCTGACAATCACATGCAGGAAGAATTTTTCCAAGCTTTGAAAGAGCGTAAGAACGAGAAGCAATTGCCTGTGCTTCAAGTGCTGCGGCAGGCCAAGATGACGGAACTTCGCTAATTCCCCATAAGTATTCATCGCGAAGGGCAAGTGTGTTAGTGACCTCCATGGCACCTTTTACTACCTTCACCTGAATCTGCCCATACTTGTATTTCACGACGCTTCCTGGCTGTGAAAATGTAATTACTGTCGAAGGCCCACTCCACCTAATGGTGAAGGCTTTAGCACGTAGCCCTTCACTCGTTGCGAATGCACCATCAACATTGAAGGTTATCTTCTGCTTGGCACTTAAGGTCAGTGCGGGTGGAACATCTTGGGCACTTGCTATGTCACCGCTAAAGATCTGCACTGTTGAATCCGGAGTTGCACTGACAAATGAAATTGTCTTTAGAGTGCGGCCGATGTTCACGCGAATTGTATGAGTATCAACAATCGGTGCAACCTGCACGTTCTTGTAATAGTAATTAAGAATTGCCGTGGCGCTCTCACCCGAGAGAGCACGAGCCTTTGCTCCGATCTGACTCATTCCAACGCCGTGGCCGTATCCAGAACCAGTAAATGAGAACTGGGCAGGTGCAGTTGCTGTGGCTGTTGATGTTGCGACAAGAGAGAGGCAGAAAATTAAGAGTAGGGCTTTAAACGTCCTCATCAGATGATGCGCTCTTTCTAGCGTTAACAAATTCACGATAGGCGGTAATCACGTCAGTGGGGTTTCCACGCATCATTAGCTTGCCTTTATTGAGCCAAATGACCTCATTGCAAATATCTTCAATCGTGGCAAGTGCATGGCTGACAAGAATCAATGCACGATCTGCGCTGCGTAACTCCTTAATTCGGTTCAAGCTCTTTTCTTTAAATTTTGCATCGCCAGTACTAAGTGCTTCATCGATAATCAAAATATCGGGTTCGACTACGGCAGCTACTGAGAAGGCAAGGCGAGCAAACATTCCAGATGAATATGTGCGCATCGGAGCATCGATTGCTTCTCCGAGTTCTGAAAAATCAGCAATCGCATCAAAATGGTTATCAATTTCCTCGCGCGACATACCTGCAGCTAGACCGCCGAGATAGACATTGTCGCGACCTGTCATTGATGGATTAAAACCAACACCGAGGGCAAGTAGTGTGCTGACACTTCCATAGACCTCAACGCGCCCCTGTGATGGAGGAATAATTCCCGAAATCACACGCATCAACGTTGATTTACCCGCTCCGTTTGAACCAATGATTCCGAGCACAGCACCATAGTGAACATCAATGTTCACATCGGTTAATGCCGGAACAATTCGAGTATGCCTCTTGCCACGACCTAAGGATTTAAAGCGCGCTTTCAGCGTTGGTTTCTTTTCGATAGATGTTGTGTAAGTGAGTCCCAGATCTCGCACCGAAACAGCAATGCCGTGCTGAGCATGTTCGTGATTAAAGTCGGACAGCGAAATCACGCTCCCTCGATAGGAAGATGTAGGAGCCAATCAATAAAAGTCCGAGTGCCCACAATGATGCGTGAATTAATCCATTCATTGTTGGAGCCTCTGCATGCACAACTACTCGAGACCAAGAATCTAGGAGATAGAAGAGGGGGTTTGCAATTTCGAACTTCTTGATACTTTCAGAGATATTGCCTGCCTCATACAAAACCGGAGATAAATAAAGAAGGCTCCGAGTCAGATAAGGCAAGATACTTGAAATATCTCGGAAATAGACATTGATACATGAAATAAGAATCGACATCCCAAGTGCCATCACAACTGCAATAAACAGAATTGGAACTGCCCAGAGCATCTGCCATGAAAATGGTAAGCCAATGAGAAGGTGAATAACCATGAAGACTACGACGGTGGGTAAGAATTTAAAGAGCGCGATCACAGTGGCTGAAATCGGCAGCATGATACGGGGGAAGGATGTGTTCAGAATTAGGCGCTCACCCGAAGTAATTGCCTTCACACCACCTGTGAGGCTATTTGCAATCAAGTAGAAGAGAAAAAGCGTGGCGGTGAGATGTCCGAAACGAGTCGCATCACTACTTCCACCAATGACGTAGATAAGTAAGAAGTAGACAGCCGATAAGAGCAATGGATTGAGAATCAACCAGAGCTGACCAAAGATGGATCCATAATTTTGTTGGCGTAGTCCTGATCGAGAAAACTCGGAGATAAACGCTCGCCGGCTCCACAGGGAGGCGAAGTATTCCCGCATCGGCGGTAAGCCAGCGCGGAAAGGCTCGTAAATTACAACTGGTTTATCCACGTGCGAAAGGCTACCGCAGCCTGTTGCTACTTACTCCGATGAAGGCACGAGAGTCTTTGGGGAAGATATGAATCCAGCACCCCATGCGAAGTGCATTGTGGGCAGCACAAGTAGTAATAGAAAGAATTCGCGAATTGAAGACGAAATCTTTAGCGAGGCTCCAAGGACGAATAGGCAATAGATCGCAGCTGGGAAAAAAAGTATTGGGGAAAGGAATAACCCAAGTACTACTGAAGCTAAGAATCCAACGAGTGCAACCGGTGGCGCCAGGTAACGATAATTAATTGTTCCTTTGTGTCTTCTAGAAACTACTCTGCGCCAGCGGCCGTATTCAAAGTACTGTTTTGCAAGAGCGCGCACTGTTGAGCGTGGGCGATATGTCACGTGAAGTCGTGGATCAAAGTAAATGACTCCTCCATTTTCACGTAAGCGGAAATTGAGTTCCCAATCTTGAGCGCGTGTAAATCGTTCATCGAATCCGCCGATTGCAATCAGCGCCTCTCTGCGAAAAGCTCCGAGGTAGACAGTATCTACAGGCCCCGCTTCTCCTCCAGTGTGAAAACGTGATGCACCAACTCCGAATGCACTGCGCATTGCACCTGCAACAGACTTTTCAAAAACTGTTTTTCCTACTGCAGCCATAACACCGCCGACATTGACGGCGCCAGTCTTGTTGAGCACCTCAACTATTAAGGAGAGGTAATTCTCTGGAATTTCAGCATGGGCATCGACTCGCACCACAACTGGATTCAATGATTGCCGAAGTGCAAGATTCAGACCCATCGCTGTCTTGCCCGTTGGGTTTTCTACAATCACAACTCGTGAATCTGCCGAAGCTATGCGCTTTGCAATTTCTAGTGTTCTATCCTTTGATGGACCGATTGCCAAAATGACTTCTATGGGGCCTTGGTAATCTTGTGAAAGTATGGAGCGAACTGAGCTCTCGAGATGTGATTGCTCATTGAGCACAGGCAAGATCACGCTAATTGATGGGTGCGGTGAGCCAATTAACTCTTGCATTGGTGTCGCCATAACCCCTCCACGCTATCGTGCAAGTAATCTACGTATGTGAAATCTACTCGCGCGATTCGGATAATTACATCACTCTCATTAGGTGTTGTAATACTAGCCTCGCTTTCATGGGTTGGATTAGGCCAAGTCAGTGGTCAGATCTCGCGTATTGATGTTTTCGGAAAGCTCACAGACCGTCCTGAAAAAACTTCTCGGGCCCTTAATTACTTGGTTGTGGGATCTGATTCTCGCGAAGGTTTGAGCAAGGAAGAAATTCAAGCGCTACGGGTGGGCAGTACCGCAGTTGCAGCCGGTGGACGATCGGACACAATGTTCTTAATTCATATAAGCAAGAGTAGAGATGCAGCATTTATCGTCTCACTACCCAGAGATACCTTGGTTCAAGTTCCTGCACATAAGAGTCAAGATGGAACGACAGATATTTCTGAACGCCCCGGAAAGCTCAATGCAGCATTTGCCTTCGGTGGCGCCCCTCTGCTTATCCAAACTATTGAGACCAAAACTAATTTAAAGATTGACCATTACGTCGAAGTAAACTTTGCCGGATTTACTCGTGTAGTTGATGCCCTGGGTGGGATTGAAGTCTGTTCCAGTGTTGATATCGATGACCCAAAAAGCCATTTAGTAATGAGTGCCGGAACACATACCTTGGGTGGAATTGAAGCTCTTAAATATGTGCGCACGCGTGATTACGATGGTCGCGGAGATATCGGGCGCATGGAGCGTCAACAGAAGTTTGTCAGTTCGGTCTTGCGCAAGGCGACGAGCAGTGGGGTATTACTCAACCCAATTAAGTTAGCGAATTTCTATAACGCAACGATTTCAACAGTAAAGATGGATTCTGGTGTCAGCAAGAATGACCTCCTTACTTTGGCAAAGCAGATGCGTAATCTCTCTTCCGGCAATGTGCGCACGCTAACCGTTCCGCTTTCTAACCCCAATGGAAGGGATCCAGTTGTTGGTTCAGTTGTGATTTGGGATGAAGAGCTAGCCGCAGACTTATGGACACGTATTCGTGATGATAAAGCGCTGATAGATGAGGTGAAGCCTTCACCAAGTGCTACAGCTGCCCCAATCAAAATCGATAAATTTAAGACTAAGACAGCGGCGGAAAATCCCTGCGCTCCTAAGAAGTAGTCAAAATGGGGAGATTTTAATTATGTCTGCAATAGACTCCTGCGCATGACCCTTAAGCTCTCGGTGATTGGCTGTGGTTATCTCGGTGCCACCCATGCGGCATGTATGTCTTCACTCGGTTTCGAAGTCGTTGGAGTGGACACAGATCAGAGCAAAGTTGATCTTCTCTCTCGTGGAGAACTTCCATTCTATGAACCGGGCTTAGATACCCTTCTTGCAGCAGAGATGAAGACTGGCAGGCTCTCATTTACAACAGATTTCTCTGCAGTAAGCGATGCAGATGTTCACTTCATCTGCGTAGGAACCCCGCAGAGTAAAGATGGACTTGCAGCTGACCTGACATTTGTGAAGTCATCAGTCGCCGCAATAGCCCCACATCTAAAAGAGGGTTCACTAGTTGTTGGTAAGTCAACTGTTCCAGTGGGAACTGCTCAGCTATTGCGCGAACAATTGGCAACGACGGCCCCACAGGCAGACCTAGCCTGGAACCCAGAATTTCTTCGGGAAGGTTTTGCTGTTGAGGACACTCTTACCCCTAATCGCCTTGTTGTCGGTGTTGTAAGTGATCGTGCAGAAGAAATCCTTAAAGAGGTCTACAAACCGATTATTGATCTTGGCACTCCATGGATTCGAGCCGACCTACCAACAGCAGAGCTTGTCAAAGTTGCCGCTAACTCATTTCTAGCCACAAAGATTTCATTTATTAACGCAATGGCTGAAGTCTGCGAGGCAGCAGGTGGAGACGTCACAGTTCTTGCTAAGGCAATTGGATATGACCCGCGAATCGGTAATCGATTCTTACAAGCGGGTATTGGTTTTGGTGGAGGATGTTTACCAAAAGATATCCGTGCCTTTATGGCGCGCGCGCAGGAACTTGGTGCAGATCAAGCACTTGAATTCTTACGCGAAATCGATGCAATTAATATGAGAGCTCGTCAACGAGTTATCGATGTTGTTCGTGCCGACCTTTCAGAAGACCTCACTCAATACAAGATTGCAATACTGGGTGCAACATTTAAACCCGATAGTGATGACGTGCGCGACTCCCCAGCACTTGATATAGCAGCCCAACTACAAGCAGCTGGTGCAACCGTTGTGGTTCATGACCCTAAAGGAATAGAACCTGCGCGTAAGCGTTTTCCAAACCTTGATTACCAAGAAAAGGTAGTCGATGCAGTCAAAGGCGCTGACGCTATCTTGCACCTGACGGAATGGAAGGAATATCGCGAACTAGATCCATCGGTTATTGGGCAACTTGTGAAATCTAAATTCTTAATTGATGGTCGCAATATGCTCGATCGTAATCTCTGGCGCGCAGCTGGTTGGCGCGTACACGCACTAGGTCGAACGGACTAGAAGCCAGTTTTTTGATTGCGACGGGCGCTTAACTGGGCGCCCTTTGCTTTTGCCTCTTCATTGATTGCTTTGAGGGACTCGGAAACTTTGGCTGAGATAGCTGCATCAGAAATTCCGAGAATGCGTGCGGCAAGGATTCCGGCATTCTTTGCATTTCCTACTCCAACAGTTGCAACCGGAATTCCAGCAGGCATCTGCACAATTGAAAGTAGCGAATCCATTCCATCTAAATTCTTGAGTGCAACAGGGACTCCGATTACCGGAAGTGTTGTCAGCGATGCGACCATGCCAGGTAGATGAGCTGCCCCACCAGCACCAGCGATAATTACCTTAAATCCTTTTGCTTGTGCCTTTTGTGAAAAATCAACCATTTCTAGCGGCATGCGATGAGCAGAAATAACATCTGCTTCATATGAGATTCCAAATGAGTCAAGGACTTTGGCGGCTTCTTCCATGACTGGCCAATCAGAGTCAGAGCCCATGATTATCGCTACATCTTTAGAATTACTCATCGATCGCCCCGCTCATGTAGTCCCGTGCATGCTGCACATCTGTGGTTAATTGTAGAAGGTCGGAGCCAATTGCGGTGACATGGCCAATCTTGCGCCCTTTTCGAACTTCCTTCTTATATTGATGAAACTTAAGGTCGGGGTTTCGAGCCATGAGGTGTAGATACGGACGATACATATCAGTTTTATCGCCTCCTAAGATATTTCCCATCACTGCATACTCGTGAGTCATGGCTGGCTCACCAAGTGGAAGATCAAGTATCGCTCGAAGGTGTTGTTCGAATTGGCTTGTTCGAGAGCCATCGATGGTCCAGTGTGCTGAATTATGTGGACGCATTGCGAGCTCATTAATGTATAGGTGGTCACCTTTTACAAACATCTCAACTGCCATCACTCCGATAACGCCTACTTCGGCTGCAATATCTAGCGCCAGCTTCTGCGCTTGTTCTGCAATTGCATCAGAGATACACGGTGCGGGTGTGATTGTCATGGTGCAGATTCCATCTTCTTGCACTGTCTGTGTTGGTGCCCATGTTGTTGCTTGACCATGAGGTGAGCGTGCAACCATGACGGCAATCTCAGAATCGAATGAAATCAGCTCTTCAATTAACAATTTTGGGGTGTGCTTTAATACTTCAGCTAATTCATCTTGAGAATTAATCTTCCATACTCCACGCCCGTCATAGCCACCTGAAATAGCCTTTACAATCAGTGGATACTGATCTACTTCAGAAGTCGCGGTAACCACTTTCCACGCTGGCACTTGGTAATCCGCCAACTTCTCACGCATCTCTGCCTTATCTTGTGAATACACAAATGCCGATGATGATGGATACACACGAACACCAGCTGCTTCAAGTCCCTTAATGACTGGTAGCGGCACAAGTTCGTGTTCAAAGGTAATGACATCACAACGCGCAGCAAAACTTTTAAGCGCCTCTAAATCTGTGTAATCACCAATAACATGGCTATTAATTTGAGCTGCTGAGTCATCTGCACTTTGTGCAAAGAGAAGGAGATTGACGCCGAGCGCCGATGCTGGTGCAACCATCATGCGCGCTAGTTGACCCGCGCCAATTACGCCAACTGTTGGGAATCGCTCGTTCACTGCCTTATCGTAGATGAACGATGTCTCCAACAGTAATTCGTGAGCCATCTTCCAGAATCAACTCCCCATTTGGGCTGATACCAACAGCGACTCCGCTCTTGATAACTCCGCCTGGAAGTTCTGCCTGGATCTTCGCGCCGATACTGCTACAGCGTTCGAGATAGAGATGACGGAGATCCTCACCGGCTTCCCAGCGTTCTAAAAGATTAGCGAACTCGTTAAGGAATGCTGCCAAAATGACATTTCGATTGAGCTCGCCAAAATTTTGCAGCAGCAGTGAAGTTGCGTGGGCAACAGGAAGTTCAGATTCTTCCATCGCAACATTAATTCCAACTCCGACAATGATTCCGTTGCCGGCTGTCTGAGCAATCATTCCGCCAGTTTTCAAACCACTGATGAAAAGATCATTAGGCCATTTCAGTGATGAGGTGACTTGAGGGTCAAGTTTCGAGAGTGCGAAACTCGCGCTGAGCCCAACAATGAGAGGTAGGAGTGACCACTCGCTCTGATCTCGCTTTGGTTGAATGTAAAAAGAGAATAGAAGTGCTGATGCTTGCGGTGCCTCAAATTTTCTATCAAGTCGTCCGCGTCCAGCACTTTGATAATTAGTAACAAGAACATCGCCACTACGTGCCTCTGCTCGCTGAACAAGATTGAGTAAATCTTCTTGCGTGGAACCCGTGACTTCGACCACGCTTACTCGCCAGTACCGCGAGATTTTTTCAGAGATCTGCACCGTATCCAGCGGTGGTCTTGGCGTATCTGTACTCACGACTAGTACCTTATGTTCATGAGCCCAGATCTGCACACTACCGCGGGGAAAATTGAAGACCTCCGTGAGCGAATTGATGAAGCCGTTGATGCTGGTTCGACAAGAGCCCGAAAGAAACAGCATGCCAAGGGCAAAGGAACAGCTCGCGAGCGAATCGAGATGCTTGTCGATGCCGATTCCTTTACCGAGATAGATGAGTTCGCACGTCATCGTGCTCAGAATTTTGGGATGGATAAGAACCGTCCATACGGCGATGGTGTCATTATTGGAACAGCAACTGTCGATGGTCGCCCGATCGCTCTGTACTCGCAAGATTTCACTGTCTTCGGCGGATCACTCGGTGAGGTTCACTCTGAAAAGATTGTGAAGATTGCAGAGTTTGCACTCAAAGCAGGCATTCCTCTGATTGGTATTAATGATTCCGGTGGCGCGCGAATTCAAGAAGGTGTTGCATCACTTAATGGTTACGGGAAAATCTTTCGCCTCAACACTCGCTCATCAGGAGTGATTCCACAAATATCCCTCATTCTCGGACCTTGCGCTGGCGGCTCTGCCTATTCACCTGCGCTCACAGATTTCACCGTGATGGTTAAGGAAACTTCACACATGTTCATCACCGGACCCGATGTCATCAAGACTGTCACTGGTGAAGATGTTGGAATGGAAGAACTTGGTGGAGCATTTACTCACAGCACAAAGTCAGGAAATGCTCACTACATGGCAGATTCTGAAGCTGATGCGATTGATTATGTGAAAGCACTTCTCTCTTATCTTCCATCAAATAATATGGATGGTTCACCTGTTTTGCCCCCAACACAGAACCTTGATAAGAATTCATCTGATGTTGCACTCAATACATTAATCCCTGATAGTCCTAATCAACCTTATGACATGAAGTCACTGATTTCCGCTCTTGTCGATGAAGGTGAATTCCTTGAAGTCCACGCTCTCTATGCGCCAAATATCGTCGTGGGTTTTGCGCGTATTGAAGGCCAATCAATCGGAGTTATTGCCAACCAACCTTCACAGCTAGCGGGAACTCTTGATATCAATTCTTCTGAAAAAGCAGCACGATTCTTGCGTTTCTGCGATGCTTTTAATATTCCAATTCTCACCCTCGTGGATGTCCCAGGATTTATGCCTGGCACCGAACAAGAGTGGGACGGAATCATTCGCCGCGGTGCAAAACTGCTCTATGCATACGCTGAAGCATCAGTTCCACTAGTCACACTCATTACCCGTAAGGCATACGGCGGGGCATTTATTGTGATGGGTTCCAAATACCTTGGCAGTGATATCAACTTCGCATGGCCATCTGCTGAAATTGCAGTGATGGGCGCACAAGGTGCGGTTAATATCTTGTATCGCAAAGAGTTATCTGAATCTAAGGACCAGAACGCTAAGCGAGCCGAACTCATTACTGAGTACACCGAGAAGTTTTCAAACCCCTACTTGGCGGCAGAACGCGGAACTATCGATAGCGTGATTGAGCCTGAAGATTCCCGTCAGTACATCACGAAGGCTTTCCGCACCTTAAAAACAAAGCGCGATACCTTGCCGGCACGTAAGCACGGAAACATTCCGCTCTAGCAATGAAATTCACCGTCGTATCTGGAAACCCCACTCCAGAGGAACTCCTCGCGCTGCAAGCAGTTTTGGTCAACCATAAATCTGTTGATCTCACGCCGGTTATCAAGCGAAGCGTTTTTGGACGGCCTCAACTACGACAACCTTTACCTCATCACATTGCTTTTGGCCCAAGAAAGATTAATTGATGCCACGCATTGTTCTTGCTTCCCAATCAACTTCCCGCCGCAGACTTTTAGAAGATGCGGGTCTCAAGCCAACAATCATTGTAAGTAATGTTGATGAAGAGACTGATTTTTTCAATGCCATGAGCCCAACGGATATGGTTATTGCGCTAGCAGTTTCAAAGGCTCATACGGTTCGCGAGATGATTGATTATCCAGCCATCATCATTGGTTGTGATTCAACTTTTGATGTTGATGGAGTTTCATTTGGAAAACCTGGAACCACAGATATTGCCATTGAACGAGCAAAGAAAATTAGTGGGCGCACCGGACTACTTCATACAGGTCACTGCATTATTGATACTGAGAAAGGTATTGAAATTGCAGACCGCGTCACCACGAAGGTGACATTTACCGAGATGACTGAAGAAGAAATCACCGACTATGTTGCATCCGGTGAACCTCTGCACGTTGCCGGTGGTTTTACTCTCGATGGCTTCGGTTCTCCATTTATTCCGGTAATTGAAGGCGATTACACTAATGTTGTCGGTATATCGATGCCCTTTCTTCGTGGCGCAATGAAGCAACTTGGATATTCTTGGCCACAGGTAAAGGAGATGTCATGAAGCGCGTTCTGATTGCTAACCGAGGCGAAATCGCCCTACGCGTTATTCGTGCATGCAAAGACCACGGCCTTGAAAGTGTGGCCATGTACTCAGAAGAAGATCGTGATGCGCTGCACGCCCAGAGCGCCGACTTTGCTTACTCACTCAATGGAACACTTGCCAAAGATACTTACCTCAATATTCCGAAGATCATCGCACTTGCCAAAGAAGCAAAGGCTGATGCAGTACATCCTGGCTATGGATTCCTTTCTGAAAATGCCGACTTCGCACAAGCAGTCCTCGATGCAGGTCTTATCTGGATTGGACCTCCCCCAGCGGCAATCAGTGCGCTCGGCGATAAAGTCTCTGCTCGTCGCATTGCAGCTGCTGCTGGGGCTCCTCTTGTTGCCGGTACAAAAGATCCAGTTACTGGTCATGAGCAAGTATTGGCATTTGCCAAAGAACACGGGCTTCCTGTTGCCATCAAGGCGGCATTTGGTGGAGGCGGTCGTGGTCTCAAAGTTGCTCGCACAATGGAGGAAATCCCAGAGCTCTATGACTCTGCAGTGCGGGAAGCGATTGCAGGTTTTGGGCGCGGTGAATGCTTTGTTGAGCGCTACCTTGATAAGCCGCGCCACGTTGAGACTCAAGTACTAGTTGATAAGCATGGCCACGCAGTTGTTGTTTCAACGCGAGACTGTTCATTACAACGCCGACATCAAAAACTTGTGGAAGAAGCGCCTGCACCATTTCTGACGAAAGCTCAGAATGAAGAGCTCTACCGCTCAAGTAAGGCAATTATGAAAGAGGCAGGCTATATCGGCGCCGGCACCTGCGAATTCCTTGTTGGGCAAGATGGAACAATTTCATTCTTAGAGGTAAATACTCGGTTGCAGGTGGAACATCCAGTCTCTGAAGAAGTCACCGGTATTGACTTAGTGCGCGAACAGTTCCGAATCGCAATGGGTGAAAGTTTAGGTTTTGATGATCCTGTTGTGCGTGGACACTCAATTGAATTCCGTATTAATGGTGAAGATCCGGGACGTTCGTTCTTGCCAGCCCCTGGTCGCATCACTGCGTGGAATATCCCGACTGGTCCTGGAGTTCGCGTTGATGCAGGTTTTCGTAACGGTGATGTTATTGGTGGAAACTTTGATTCACTTCTTGCCAAACTCATTGTTACTGGTGCAACTCGCGAACAGGCCATTGAACGTGCTCGTCGCGCTCTTGCAGAGTTTGAAGTCGGTGGACTGGCAACGGCGCTACCATTTCACCGCGCAATTCTTGAAGACCCTGCATACACAAAAAATTTCAAGGTCTATACCAGTTACATTGAAAATGAGTTTAACAACGAGATTCCAGCATTTAAATCTGTTCCTTTAGATATTCAGACAAAGGTAGCTGCTGAGAAATTAGTTGCTGAAGTTAATGGAAAGCGATTTGAAATTCTCGTTCATGCACCAGAACCTGTCGTCAAACGCCACCGCGCAAAGCAATCTTCTGTCACTGGCGTAGCGGGAACCGGACTTGCATCCCCGATGCAGGGAACGGTGGTGAAGATTGCCGTGGAAGAAGGACAGAGCGTTGAAGCTGGTGATCTTGTTATTGTGCTCGAAGCCATGAAGATGGAGCAGCCATTAAATGCCCATACCAGCGGTGTGATTAAGAACTTAAAAGCTGTTATAGGTGAGACTGTGGCTAGTGGAACAGTTCTCTGTGACATTATTCAGGCATGACCTCGACCGAACTTCTCTACTCTGATCCTCTCGCTGCAGCTACCCAGGCAGCGAAGGAAATTGCCCAGCGCACGGGTGTGGCATCACACGATGTTGCACTGGTCATGGGTTCGGGTTGGGTGGGCGCAGCTGATGCACTTGGCACTCCTGCCTTTGAATGTAACGCCGACGAACTCACTGGATTCTTAGCACCAGCAGTAGAAGGTCACTCCGGAAAAGTTCGCTCATATGAAATCAGTGAAAATGGCAAGACGATTCGAGCGCTGGTTTTTCTTGGTCGCACACACTTGTATGAAGGCAAGGGTATGGAGCCAGTTGTGCACGGCGTACGCACTGCGGTGAAAGCAGGCTGCAAGGTTGTCATTCTGACAAATGCCTGCGGTGGAATTAACACCTCCTACAAAGTGGGACAGCCTGTGATAATTCGCGACCATATTTCACTCACCGCCGCCTCACCACTTTCAGGTGCAACATTTATTGATCTCACAGATCTTTATAGCAAGCGAATTCGTGAGATTGTAAAGAAGGAAGATTCTTCTCTTGCCGAAGGTGTCTATGTTCACTGGCGCGGGCCAACCTATGAAACTCCAGCAGAAATTCTCATGATGCGCACCATGGGCGCTGATTTAGTAGGAATGTCTACCGTTCCGGAAGCAATTGCAGCTCACGCACTCGGTGCTGAAGTATTAGGTATTTCCTTAGTAACAAATGCTGCAGCTGGTGTGACTGGCGAGAAGTTAAACCATGAAGAAGTCATCGCTGCAGGTAAAGCTGCTGCCAGTCGCATGGGATCACTCCTTGCGACCACAATTCCAAAGCTCGTATAGGGAAAGTAACTCTCGTCTTATGGATGCATCACTGAAGGCTGAAGTAGAGGCATGGATAGCCGATGATCCAGATCCACAGACAGCTGGCGAACTTCAGAGAGCCTTAGATTCCGGTGATGAAGAATTACTTAAGAAGTACTTCAATGGATTTCTCCAATTTGGTACAGCAGGTTTACGTGGGCCAGTAGGACCCGGTCCTTCATCTATGAACCGCGCAGTAGTCGGCCGCACAGCAGCAGGAATTGCTGCCTATATGAAATCTCATGGAATGAAATCAGTTGTCATTGGTCAAGATGCACGTCATGGATCGGCTGAATTTACTCAAGAGAGCGCATCAATCCTGAGCGGTGCTGGCATGGATGTATATGTTCTGCCTCGCCCGCTTCCCACACCAGTACTTGCATTTGCTACGCAGTATTTGAAGTGCGATATCGGAATTATGGTGACTGCAAGCCATAATCCAAGACAAGATAACGGTTACAAGGTTTATGTAGGGCCGAGCGCCGATGGAATTGATTACGTCTGCTCGCAGATTATCAACCCCACCGATCAATTGATTTCCAAAGAAATCACTTTAGTGAAATCCTTGAAATCACAGCCCCGCGGCAAAGAATGGAAAATCGCAAGTGAAAATGTCATCACCGAATACGTAAGGCGCACCGCGCTCTTAGCCCCTAGTCCTGGTGATCTCAAGATTGTTTATACCGCGATGCATGGCGTTGGAACCGAGACCGTGCAACGAGTCTTTAACCATGCAGGTTTTGCCACTTTGATTCTAGTTGATGAGCAATGCGCACCTGATCCAGATTTTCCAACGGTTGCTTTTCCAAATCCAGAAGAACCTGGCGCAATTGATTTAGCACTGAAGAAAGCGCGTGATTCTGGTGCTGAACTTGTTATTGCTAATGACCCAGATGCCGACCGATGTGCGGTGGCAATTAAAGATCCTAAAGTTGGCTGGCGAATGCTGCGCGGTGATGAACTTGGAATCATCTTCGGAGAATGGATAGCACGCATTAAGCCAACTGGGATATTTGGCACTTCCATTGTTTCCTCCTCTGCATTAGGCAAGATTTGTGCGCACTATGGAATCGAATATAAAGAGGTGCTCACCGGTTTTAAGTGGCTGGCAAAGATTGAGAAGCTAGCTTTTGGGTATGAAGAAGCGATTGGTTACGCAGTTGACTCCGAAAATGTGAATGACAAAGACGGAATATCGGCTGCAATTTTCTTGGCTCAGATCGCAATGGATTTAAAGCGCGATGGGCTTACTCTCATTGACCTGCTCGATGAAGTTTGGGCCCGACATGGTTTTCATGGCACAGAACAGATTTCAATTCGTGTCAGTGATATCTCGGCAACCACGGCGCTACTTGCCGGCTTGCGCCAGAATCCACCTAGAGAAATTGCTGGCCTAGCAGTTCACTCCATCGATGATTTAGCTGCTCCTACAACCGGGTTGCCGCCAACAGATGGGCTGCGAATCTGGCTTGCTGGAGGAATTCGAATCATTGTGCGCCCCTCAGGCACAGAAGCCAAGATCAAGTGCTACATCGAAGTGATCACAAAGGATGCGGGTGAGTCTGAAGCGCTGATTAACACACTTCGCGAACCACTGAAGAAGTTATTGGCCAGTTAAGCCCCGAAACGCTCCACAAATTCATCTAGCATCGCAGCAGTTCCACTAGCACCGCTTCGCTTTACGCCCGCATCCATAAATGAGAGCAACATATCAAGTGACTTCACTCCCCCGGCACTTTTAACTTCAACTTTAGAGGAAACTGATGCGCGCATCAGTTGGACATCTTCAAGGATGGCACCAGTGGGTGCAAAGCCTGTTGAAGTCTTCACATAATCCGCACCAGCTGCTTCGCAGAGCTGACAGGCTTTGACAATTTCTTCCTTAGTTAAATACGCATTTTCAAGAATTACCTTTACTTGATTCCCACCTGCCGCCGCAACAACAGCTGCAATCTCATCGCGTACCTGGTCATACATTGCCGATTTCATCCATCCAATATTGATAACAACATCAATTTCTGTGGCGCCATCTGCCACTACCTGTTTTGTCTCAAATACCTTCGTAGATGTCGCAGAATTGCCATGCGGGAAACCCACAACGGTTCCGACATGTACATTGCTGCCACGCAAGATATCGGCGCAGAATGCAACATCAGCCGGCTTACAGCACACAGATGCGACGTCATACTTCAGTGCAACTTCGCACCCGGCACGGACTTCATCGCGAGACATGTCAGGGCGCAGCAGCGCGTGATCGATTGTCTTTGCTACTTGGGCAAGGGTGTATTTTGGGTGGGCCACAAATTACTCCTCTGAAATCTTTGCATACTGCGGTTTCACAACGTTTTCAATAATTGATAGGCGTTCCTCAAAGGGAATGAAGGCGCTCTTCAGGGCATTGATCGTGACTCGCTGCAAATCTTGGAAGGTCCAATCGCATTGATTGACCATCTCAGTCATCTCACGTGACATTGATGTTGCCGACATTAAACGATTATCGGTGTTGATAGTCACTCTAAAACGTAGCTTGGCTAGCTTTGCTAGTGGATGGTGGGCAAATGAATCTGCAACACCTGTTTGAATGTTGGAAGATGGACACATCTCTAGTGGCACTCTGCGATCTCTTACATAAGAAGAGAGTCGACCAAGGCGGGCAGGTGTGTGATTGAAATCGATATCGTCGGTAATGCGAACACCATGACCTAAACGTTCTGCTCCACACAATTGAATTGCTTCCCAGATAGATGGCAGGCCATAGGCCTCACCTGCGTGAATAGTGAAGTGGGCATTCTCACGGCGCAGATATTCAAAGGTATCTAGCTGATCACTAGGTGGGAATCCATCTTCTGGCCCTGCAATATCAAAACCAACAACTCCTTGATCACGATACTTCACCGCAAGTTCTGCAACGACTTGTGAAAGTTGGTTTTGGCGCATCCCACAGAGAAGTGACATGACGCGAATCGTGTTTCCTTCACTCTTGGCCTCAATTTCACCTTCGCGGAATCCTTCGAGGATAGCTTCGATAGCTTGTGCAAGCGTCAGTCCTTTTTCAGTGACCAGCTCGGGTGCCATGCGTACTTCGGCATAAACAACACCATCGCGTGCGAGATCGACGGCGCATTCACGCGCAACTCGGACAATATCTTGCTTGCGTTGCATCACGGCAACCGTGTGGGCAAAAGTTTCTAAGTAAAGAACTAGTGAGCCTGAATCACATGATGATCTAAACCATTCGGCAAGCTCTGCTGCGTCATAAGTTGGGAGTTCATGGCCAATTTCTTTGGCAATATCAATAATTGTTTGGGGGCGAAGTCCGCCATCGAGGTGATCATGTAGCAACGCCTTAGGTAAACGCTTTACCTGATCTGCTGTTGGCTTCTTGGTGATGTTACTCATCCTTCGATTCTCTCCAAAACTAATGGCAGTCGGTTGACGGTTCCGCCTTCGACTATTGTGACAGCACCTTCTAGAATCTCTAAAGCGCGCTCGAATCTGGCTGGCTCATCAGTATGTAAGGTCATAAGCGCAGCACCTGCAGTGATGTAATCCCCTGGCTTTGCATGTAACTCGATTCCAGCACCCGCCTGGACCTTCTCGCCCTGCTTAGAGCGCCCAGCACCTAAGCGCCAAGCGCTGACGCCCACTTTCATCGCATCCATAGTGGTCACCGTTCCGCTATGAGCAGCGACAATTACATGTTTTTCTCGCGCTACTGGCAACGCTGCATCCGGGTTCCCACCTTGGGCGCTAATCATTCTGCGCCAATGATCCATCGCACTGCCATCATTTAGTGCAACTGCTGGATCTTTTCCAACAATTCCTGCAGCATCAATCATTTCTCTCGCCAGTAAAATTGTTAATTCAACGACATCGCTGGGTCCGCCACCTGCTAATACCTCAACAGATTCACGCACTTCAAGGGCATTGCCTGCAGTTAAACCCAGTGGCACATCCATCGCGGTAACTAACGCGCGAGTCTTAACTCCGGCATCCGTTCCCAATTGCACCATCGTGCGAGCTAGCTCTGATGCCTTCTTAGGATCTGACATAAATGCCCCGCTGCCAGTCTTCACATCAAGGATAAGGGCCGAAGTTCCTTCAGCAATCTTCTTACTCATGATCGATGATGCAATCAGCGGAATCGCTTCCACTGTTGCAGTGACATCACGTAGTGCATAAAGCTTCTTATCTGCTGGTGCTAACCCGGCACCAGCTGCGCAAATGACTGCGCCAGTCTCTTGTAATACTTTGAGCATCTCATCATTAGAAAGTGATGCCCGCCAACCAGGAATTGATTCAAGTTTGTCGAGTGTTCCACCTGTGTGGCCCAGTCCGCGACCAGAAAGTTGAGGGACGGCGCCACCACATGCTGCCACAAGCGGTGCCAAAGGCAGTGTAATTTTGTCGCCAACACCGCCGGTTGAATGTTTATCAACAGTTTTGCGATCTAGCATCGACCAATCCATGCGTTCACCACTATTAATCATCGCGTTGGTCCAGCGTGATATCTCACGAGCGTTCATACCGTTAAGCAGAATTGCCATCAATAGCGCCGACATCTGCTCATCTGCAACCACACCACGGGTGTATGCATCGATGACCCAATCAATCTGTGTATCGCTTAGTTCGTTTCGGTCTCGCTTGGCTGCAATGATTTCTACAACTGCAAATGGCTCAATCATGAAAGGCGATTCTCAATTTCCTCGGGTCCAAAAGCCCATGGAAGTAAATCTTCCAAAGTCTTTACTCCCTGATCAGTCATCAATTGCAGTGTGGAGCCACCATGTTCTTGCAATAACTGGCGACAGCGACCACACGGCATCAATGGATTTCCTGCGACATCCACGCAGACAAATGCCACAAGCCGGCCCCCGCCCGTTGCAATCAATGAGGAAACCAAGCCACATTCAGCACACAAGGTCAGTCCATAACTCGCATTTTCAACATTGCATCCAGAGACAATGCGACCATCATCAACAAGTGCTGCCACACCCACCGGAAACTTTGAATATGGCACATATGCCTTCTTCATCGCAGTGAGCGCTTCTGCCTGCAGTACATCCCAAGAAATATTCATTAGTGCGAACCTCCGCCACGTTTATATGGCACGCCATCGGCAGCCGGAGCCCTCACTCTGCCTACAAAGCCCGATACTGCAATGATCGTTGCAATATAAGGAACCATCAGCATGAACTCTGAAGGAATAGGAGTTCCAATGATGGTAAGTAGACCTTGTAAGTTATCTGCAAATCCAAAGATGAGAGCGGCGGCAACGGCGCCTAGCGGGCTCCAGCGCCCAAAAATAACTGCAGCAAGAGCGATAAACCCTTTACCAGCAGTCATCTCCTTACTAAAAGCTCCAAGGGCTCCTAAGGTAAAGAATGCTCCACCAAGTCCCGCAACTGCGCCAGCAATGAGCACGTTACGGTAACGAATTTTATTAACATCAATACCAACAGATTCTGCAGCCGTTGGGTGTTCGCCGACAGAGCGCGTACGAAGCCCCCACTTGGATTTAAAGAGAGCTATATGAGTAACTATCACCACAACATACATCAGATAAATGATGATGCTCTGTGCGAAGAAGATAGGACCAAGGACTGGGATCTTTGCTAATACCGGGATTTCAACAATATTGAAGGTTCCTCCCGCATTCCATGTCGACTGATATGGAATCAACAATTTGCCATATAGGAAGTTAGTTACTCCTATAACAAGAACGTTGAGTACAAACCCCAGAACAACTTGATCGATTCCATATTTGATGGCAAAGACGGCCAAGAGCCAAGCGATTGCCATTCCAGCAAAGGGAGCAACTAATAATCCAGCCCAAGTGCTATGCATGAGCGAGGCAACAACTCCCGATAAGAATGCCCCAGCTAACAATTGACCTTCAATGGCAATATTAATAACACCAGATCGTTCAGAGATAATTCCTGCCATGGCACCGAATATCAAAGGAACTGCAAGTATCAGGCCACCTTGTAGTAGCCCAGTAATAGGAACAAATTTTCCAGCGGCCGCCCAGCAGAGAAAAGACATGAGGAATGCGGAGCCGAATATCGCACTTGCGACACGAATCGTCTTTCGCGCTCTAAATTGCAGAGCTGCGATGAGAACTGCGATGAGTGAGACCGATGCGAAACTGATAGCACCGGTTTTTGAATTGATGATCCACTCTTTAATGAGTATCCATTCATTGCCGAGCGGAAAACTGTATGTAACAGGTTCTCCACCCTTGGGAAAAATCCCAAAGACCAGCAGTGCAAATGCTCCAAGTACTCCCATGGCAATCACACCACGTTTACGTCGCCGCTCGGGCGCTGAGAGGGAACGTGCTTCAATAGCACTCATCAGCCATTCCATCCCTTCGAGGTCATTGTTTGCCCACCATCTATATTCTTTAATCTAAAGATAGCTTTGATGAGGGCAGGGGCTGCAATAAATAGAACAACAAGTGCTTGGATGACGAGCACTAAATCCAAAGGGGTTTCGGTAGAAGCCTGCATTGTTAAACCGCCGGCTCTTAGGGCTCCGAACAGCAGCGCTGCAAAGACCGTTCCGATTGGAGTTCCGCGGCCTAACAAGGCCACTGTGATTGCATCGAATCCAAAACTTCCACCTATGCCCGCAGTCATCGCGTACTCAGATCCAAGAACTTGAACTGCGCCACCAAGTCCAGCGAGTGCACCAGCGACAAACATCACCGTAGTAGTCACTCGAGATACAGAAATTCCTGCAGTTTTAGATGCACTTGCATTCGCACCAACTGCTCTAAACCTAAATCCCCAAGTACTGCGATTGAGTAGCCACCACACCGCGGCTGCAGCTAATAGTGCAACAAAAAATCCAAGATTTGCCCGGAATTCAGAGCCGAAGAGATGTGGGAGTCGGGCGCTTTGCTGTACCTCGGGTGCTAGAGGATCTTGTCGTCCCGGGCGCAAGAATGCCGTAGTTCCCAGAAGCCAGAGTAAGAAGTAAGCCGCAACGTAGTTGAGCATGATTGTCACAATTACTTCATGTGCACCCGTGCGCGCTTTGAGGAATCCAACAAATCCCCCGTAGAGGCCTGCAAAGACAATTGCTGCCGCCATGGCAGCGAGAGTATGAATCACTATTGGCATGTCGAATGTAAATCCAATCCAACTTGCACCAATAGCGCCAGCGATAAATTGCCCCTGTGCACCAATATTAAAAAGTCCTGCACGAAAAGCTAGCGCAACAGAGAGTCCTGTGAGAATCAGTGGCGAGGCTGTCACTAGTGTTTCTGAAAAGGGATAAAAGCCTCCCCAAAAATTACCTTCGGCAAGTTGAGGATCAAAAATAGAACCACGAAAGAGCGCCCAATAGGCAGAGCCTGCAGTAGAGAATCCTTTTCCAAGCATCTCAATGGGATTGCCCTTAAGAGCTAAAACTTTAGAATCTGAAAATGCAACAAGTAATCCACTCACAAAGAGCGCCATAAAAAATGACAGTGCAGGGAGCTTTAATTTCGCTAGCTTCATGGTTTTACTCCCGCCATCAAAAGGCCTAAATCAGAGCGAGAGGTATTCGCTGGAACTATTGCTATAAATTCGCCCCGATACATCACTGCAATTCGATCTGCCAAAGCAGAAACCTCATCAAGTTCAGTACTAAAAAGAAGTACAGCTCTCCCAGAATCTCGCTCAGCAATAATTCTTTGGTGAACAAATTCAATGGAACCCACATCTAAACCACGAGTTGGCTGGGAAGC
>CAIXKQ010000053.1 GCA_903920065.1 uncultured Actinomycetes bacterium | reverse complement strand
GGTGTTGATGAGGCAGGACGTGGCCCATGTGCTGGACCACTTGTGATTGCAGCAGTGATTCTTTCAGATCCAGCTGCGCCAGAGTTAGCGGCAGTGCGAGATTCAAAAGAGATTTCAGAGAAGAAGCGAGAAGAGTTATTTGATGTCATCATGGAATTGGCTGCAAGTGTGTGCATTATTCGGGTCTCGGTGCAAGAAATTGATGAACGCGGTGTGCACGCAGCCAATCTCGATGGAATGCGCAGGGCTGTGAAGGGCCTGACTATTGAACCGGCCTACGTGCTAACCGATGGTTATCCAATCCAAGGGCTGGCAATTCCTAACGTGGCAGTCTGGAAAGGTGATCAAGTAGTAACAGCAATTAGCGCTGCCTCCATTATCGCCAAGGTCACGCGTGATCGCGAGATGATTGAACTTGATAAGAAATATCCGCAATATGGTTTTGCTGGACATAAGGGCTATATCACGGCAGCACATACGGCCGCCTTGGCAGAGCATGGACCATGTGTAGAACATCGCAGGTCGTTTTCAAATATTGCAGCCCTGCTGGAATAGTTTTACACAGCACTTCATTTGCTTTGGTTTTAGAGCAGCTGGTTCAACTACGGTGCCCACATGCGCCTACTTACAGATGATGTGAAGATACAGAGACTGGCGCTCTTTAACGCCATCGAAGCTGGAAATACTTACTGGGCGCGTCAGGTCAATGAATTTGGCATCGCAATGGTCTATGAACATCTGGCACTGGGTGTCTATGACGCCACAAAATATGGCGCAATTACTCAGGCCATCAGCGCCTTTAACGCAGATGAATCACTTGCTGCAATTGCGCAATCCGGAGGCGTCTTTATTACTCCCGAAGATCTCAGTTGGCCCACGCGCGTCAATCAATTAGCAATCCCGCCGCTGGGTCTGATTGTGAAAGGCGATCTTTCAATTCTGAACAATCCTTCCCTTGCCATTGTGGGAACGAGAAATCCAACACCGTATGGCGTGCGCTTAGCTGGTGATTTTGCAGCAGGTTTTGTCGATCGAGAGTGGGACATCATCAGTGGGGGAGCATATGGAATAGATACCGCTGCCCATCGTGGGGCGTTGGTTGCAGAAGGTCGCACGATTGCCGTGATTGCTTCCGGCATTGATGTGCAGTACCCGGCCGGCAATGCACGACTCTTTGATGAGATCTGTGAGAACGGTGCAATCATCAGTGAAGTAATGCCGGGTGTTACTGCGATGCCACATAGGTTTCTTATCCGCAATCGCCTGATTGCAGCGTTGTCCTTGAGCACACTCGTTGTTGAAGCTGCATTTAGAAGCGGATCTCTTCGCACCGCCCGTGATGCCGCAGAGCTATTGCGTCCGGTCATGGCAATTCCTGGACCAATTAGTTCGCCATCATCAGAGGGGTGTCATCGACTTATTGGCGAACGTGCCGCCGAGTTAGTGACATCAGTTGCCGATGCGATGGAGTTGATTTCCGCCCTTTAGGTAATGCTCGTGTGAAGTGAGAGAATATGCGCATGAGTGAATTCCGTTCCGGCTTTGTCGCAATTGTCGGCCGCCCCAACACTGGAAAATCAACTCTCATTAATGCACTAGTTGGTAGCAAGATTGCAATCACTTCTCCACACCCAAATACCACCCGCCATGCGATTCGCGGAATTGTAAATAACCCAGAATTTCAAGCAGTGCTTGTTGATACCCCTGGAGTGCATAAACCAAAGACTTTGCTCGGCCATCGCCTTAATGCGGTAGTCAATGAAAGTATGGATTCAGTCGATATTGTGATGATGTGTTTACCTGCCGATGAGACATCTGGTGCTGGCGATGAGTTTATCGCTGCTGAAATTGCCAAGCATCCACGGGCAAAGAAATTTGCACTTGTGACAAAAACTGATTTAGTTTCAAAGAAGAACATTGCCACCCGCTTACTTGGCATCTCAGAACTTGCCAAAGGTTTCACCTGGGATGAAATTGTGCCCATCTCGGCTGCGATTCACGAGCAGATAGATTTGCTGGAAGAGCTCATTGGAAAGAACCTTCCTGCTGGACCTGCTTTCTATCCAGAAGATATGAAAAGTGATCAAGGAATCCAACAACTCATCTGTGAGCTCATCCGTGAGGCAGCCATGCGCGATGCTCGGGAAGAGCTTCCGCATTCGATTATGGTCACTATTGATGAAATGTCAGAGCGGGAAGAAAAGGGCAGCCGCCCATTTTTTGATATCCACGCAACGATTCACGTTGAGCGCGATTCACAGACCGGAATCATCTTGGGCCATCAAGGTGAGCGCCTTAAAGATATTGGAATGCGGGCAAGAAAAGATATTGAGCGTGAACTTGGGGCAAGAATATTTCTCGGACTTCACGTGAAAGTTTCCAAGGAGTGGCAGCGCGATCCGAAATTACTGGAAAGACTTGGTTTTATTGAGCGCTAAGTGCGCCGGTGGCAAGTGCAATAAG
>CAIXKQ010000052.1 GCA_903920065.1 uncultured Actinomycetes bacterium | reverse complement strand
CGCTAAGCCAGCGCGGGGTTGATGGTTTTGAAGAGGTATTTGGAACTCCACATGGCCTAGATATCCCAGCAATTGCTAGTGCGATGGGAGTCACTGCAAAAGAGATCGATAACCAAGCTCAGTTGATATCGGAGATATCTACACCTGTGCAGGGGCTCATTGTTGTTGTTATCAATGTTCCAGCTAGAGAAACGAACGCTGATTTCTTGCAAGGGATTTACAAGAGCATTTCATCCATGTAGTGCAGAGCGCATCGGAATCATCTTCGCCGCGCTCTCTTCAAGCTCCTTTTCGGGAGTAGATGCGGCAACAATTCCGCAGCCAGCAAAGATGCGAATACTGCGATCAGTAATTTGACCCGTGCGCAGTGCAATACCAAGTTCACCATCACCGCTGGCATCAATCCAACCCACAGGACCTGCATAGCGCCCACGGTTCATGCCTTCAATCTCATCAATAATGTCGAATGCAATATTACGTGGCGTTCCACAAACAGCTGCTGATGGATGCAGTGCTTGCAATAATGAGAAAGCATCGATGTGTTGTTTTGATTCAATCAGCGCACCAGTGACATCTGTTGCAAGGTGCATCACGTTAGCCAAGTGCAGAACATAGGGAGATTCAGGCACATTTGTGGAGGAACAAAATGGATCTAGCGCATTGGCTACTGATCGCACCGCGTACTCATGTTCTTCTAAATCTTTTGATGAGCGCGCAAGGGAAGCCGCAAGTGCTAAATCTTTCTCATCTTCACCGGTCTTTGAAATAGTTCCGGCCAACACGCGTGATGTCACCATGCCGCGCGAAAGTCGCACAAGCAGTTCTGGAGTTGCCCCCACCAAGCCATCGACGGCAAATGTCCAGGTAGTTGGATATTCGGCAGCTAGAGTTTTAAGAATCGGACGCGGATCAATAGTTGAATCAGATGTTGCAATCAGATCTCGCGCCAGTACTACCTTTTCAACAGCGGTAGTACTTACTCGAGCAACCGCATCTGCAACCCGCTTCATCCACTCAGCCGATGTCAGACTTCCTTCGCCAAAGGTAAATGTTGAGGTGTGCAGTAGTGGTGGCGTCTCTGGCAGCGCAGGTTGTGGTTGATCACCAATCCAGGTAACCCAGGAATTTGTGCCTTTTTGCCCCACAACAACTTGTGGAATAACCAATACCGATTCTTCATTTCTATCAAATGAGAACGAGGTAAAGAGAACGGGGCCGGTGCCACTGCCGTGTACTGAGTTAGAGATTGAGAATGTCTCTAGTTGTTGGTGCCACCATGTGCGAGCTTTTTCAAAGCGATCTTTTCCACTTACCACTGTGCTTGCATGCACGCCCCAGCCAATGAGACCTTCACCATTTCGCACCCATGAAATAGGCGCAGTCGCAGGCAACAAATCGAGAAGCGGAAGATGTTCACCAATTCGAGCAGTGGTGACTGGTATTAATTGCGGCATCTATTTATTAAGCGTGCGTGAAATTCTGCGCCAAACAAGGGGCAGTGAGGTAGCAGTGATTGCAATCTTGATTGCTTCACCGAGAATAAAAGGGGTAAAGCCAGCTGCAATTGTCTTTGACCAAGAGAGATCAAGTGTCTGCTGTAACCACAGTAATCCGAAGGTGAAGATGATGGCATCGCCAAGAAGTAGCGCTGGAAATGAAGTTCTGAATTTCTGATCTGCTTTACGATCAGCTAAATAACCAAGCACAAGGGATGCCACCAACATTCCAACAAGGTAGCCACCGGTTGCGCCAATGAGGCGATCAATTCCGTGATTGGCAGAAGTTGCAGAGGGAGCAAAAATTGGTGCACCAGCAACACCGGCAAGAAGATATGTGGCAAAGGTAAGAACTCCTAAGCGAGCGCCATAGGTAGTTCCAATAAGGAGCACAGCAAGTGTTTGCCCGGTGACAGGAACAGGAGACCCAGGAACTGGGATAGAAATCTGTGCCAAAAGTGCGATGAAAGCTACGCCAGCTGCCACAAAGAGCACTTGGGTCAGTGCTGAGCTACGAGGGAAAACAGTTGCGCGTAGTGATCCTGATTGAATCGACATCGGTAGAGCCTCTCATCTGTCATCAAGTACAAGTTGTGCCCGAAGCCTACCTTCGGGGAGAATATGCGCATGTCACGCGCCAATATGGATAAGAACCCTGATGAAGTGGCAGCGATGTTCGATGGGGTTGCCAAGCGCTATGACCTAGTCAATGACCTGCTCAGCTTGGGCCAGACCAAAGCCTGGCGCCGGGCAACGACCAAAATCATCGCCCCACAAGCGGGGATGAAGATTCTTGATTTAGCCGCCGGGACCGGTTCGAGCTCTGAGCCATTGGCCGCAGCAGGCGCCGATGTAATCCCAGCTGATTTCAGTGAGGGGATGTTGGCCGCGGGCCGCAAAGCTCGCCCGCACCTGGCCTTTACCAAGGCCGATGCCCTCAACCTTCCTTTCAAAGATGGCGAATTTGATCTTGTGACTATCTCTTTTGGCCTTCGAAATACCCAGAACACCCAGCTGGCCCTAGCCGAGATGCTGCGGGTGACAAAGCCCGGAGGCCAATTGGTGGTCTGTGAATTCTCCAGCCCAACCTTTGCCCCCTTTCGCAAGATCTATAGCAACTACCTGATGCGGGCACTTCCCTGGGTGGCAAGTCGAAGCTCATCTAACCCAGATGCCTATATCTACCTGGCAGAGTCGATTCGAGCCTGGCCAAATCAAGGGGCGCTCGCTGCTCAGATTAGCCAGGCCGGCTGGAGTGCGGTCACCTGGAAGAACTTGACTGGCGGAGTTGTCGCAGTTCACAAAGCGTTCAAGGGCTAGGAGTTTGTCGCCTTCGCGTTAACGCTTAGTATTTCGCTCGTGAGCGCGAACCCGTATATCCCAATTATCGTGATTTTCGCGATTGGCTTTGGCTTTGCCACCTTCTCGGTCGCAATCGCCTCGGTCACGGGCCCGGCTCGCTATAACCGCGCCAAACAAGAGGCCTATGAATGTGGAATCGAGCCTTCTCCACAAGCGCTGCAAGGTG
>CAIXKQ010000051.1 GCA_903920065.1 uncultured Actinomycetes bacterium | reverse complement strand
TGTGCGGCCAACGAATAAGGCTACCTATCTTCTTATTGCCACTCCAGCGGGAGCATATTTTGATCCATCGAAGGCAGTCTCTGTCTGGATCTCAACTGAATATGTTCGCGCGGCTCAAGGTGGAACCGGTGAAGCAAAGTGTGGTGGAAACTATGCAGCCTCACTGATCGCTCAGAAAGCTGCCGCAAAAGAAGGTTGTGATCAAGTTGTCTGGATTGATGCCAAAGAACGTAAATGGGTAGAAGAGATGGGCGGCATGAACCTCTACTTTGTTAAAGGTAAGGGCGCCGATGCAACTGTGATTACTCCTAAGTTAACGGGAACTTTGTTGCCTGGAATTACTCGTGACTCAATTCTTTCAGTAGCGAAAGACCTTGGTTACAAGACAGAGGAAGTCATGCTCTCTATCGATGACTGGCGTGAAGGTGTGACTTCCGGTGAGATCACCGAAATCTTTGCTTGTGGCACAGCAGCTGTTGTTTCACCTGTCGGCCAGGCAAAATCTGCGATGGGCACCTGGGTAACAGGTGACGGTGAACCCGGCACCATAACCATGCAGATTCGTAACCATTTATTGGCAATCCAACATGGCACTATCGAAGATAAGCACGGTTGGATGCAGAAGGTTGCGCTGTGAGCATCAGCGATGCCTTTCATATCTATGACACCACCCTACGAGATGGTGCACAACAGGAAGGCTTAAACCTTTCAGTTCACGACAAGCTCACTATCGCCCGTCACTTGGATGATCTCGGTGTTGGCTTTATCGAAGGCGGCTGGCCGGGGGCCAACCCAAAAGATACTGAATTCTTTGCTCTCGCCAAGAAAGAGCTAAAACTTAAGAACGCCACCTTTGTGGCTTTCGGTGCAACCCGTCGCCCGAATGTGAAGGCAGCAGATGATGTATTACTTGGCGCACTTCGTGACTCAGGCGCCCCTGCCGTAACACTTGTGGCAAAGTCATATGACCGACACGTTGAGCTAGCCCTTAAGACAACGCTGGCTGAAAACTTAGAAATGATTCGCGAGTCAGTGACGCACTTACGCCAAGAGGGTCAGCGAGTTTTTCTAGATGCCGAACACTTCTTTGATGGCTATCGCGCCAATCGCGCCTACGCTCTAGAAGTAGTTCGCGTGGCAGCAGAAGCGGGCGCCGATGTGATTGCACTGTGTGATACCAACGGTGGAATGTTGCCTGATGAAATTGCAGATGTGGTGCACGATATTCTCGGTGCCTCCTCTGCTCGACTTGGTATCCATTGCCACAATGACACTGGCTGCGCAGTTGCTAATTCAATGGCGGCAGTCAAGGCCGGTGTGACACACGTGCAGGGAACGCTCAATGGTTATGGTGAGCGCACAGGTAATGCTGACCTGGTCACAATCATTGCTAACTTTGAACTGAAGAAGAAGAAAGAAGTTCTTCCCCAGAATGCACTGCGTGAGGCATTTCGCATCTCCCATGCAGTTGCTGAAGTAACCAATATTTCGCCATCACCACGCCAGCCATACACCGGTGTCTCAGCCTTTGCGCATAAGGCAGGGTTACACGCCTCTGCCATCAAAGTTGACCCCAGTTTGTATCAACATGAAGATCCGGAATCTGTTGGAAACGATATGCGGATGTTGGTCTCTGATATGGCAGGACGTGCTTCAGTTGAATTAAAATCCATGGAACTCGGAGTGGATCTCAATGGCGATCGCGAACTTATCGGTCGCGTTGTTGAGCGCGTTAAAGAAATGGAAGCTCGCGGCTTCACCTTTGAAGCAGCCGATGCCTCATTTGAACTCTTGCTACGTGAAGAAGCAACAGGTAAGCGCCCATCATTTTTCACTATTGATCATTGGCTCACCACGACTGAACGCGGTGCGAACAATGTAATTCTGACAAAAGCAGAGGTAACAGTTACCGCCCAAGGCAAAGAGATCACATGTTCTGGTGTTGGTAATGGTCCGGTGAACGCTTTTGATACCGCACTACGCGAAGGACTCAATCAGCTTTACCCAGAACTTTCTTCACTAGAACTGACCGACTACAAAGTGCGCATCCTGGAAGGTCGCCTGGGCACGGGGGCGGTCACTCGCGTTCTGATTGAAACTTCAGATGGAAAGGGTGAGTGGAATACCGTGGGTGTGCACGAGAACGTGATTGCCGCCTCGGCCATGGCGCTGGAAGATGCCCTGACCTTTGGTCTGCTACGTCAGGGTCGCAAGTCGGAGTAGATATTTCTACTACCTCCTGTACTTTTTACCCATGACCAGAACGCTCAGTAGGAGATATACCAAGACTGAGTCATCCGAGTGGCTGGCCCAAAGACTGAAAAAACTAGATATTCGCAGCTATGAAGAATTTGCCAATCTTGTTGGCCTAGATCGCGGAACTATCTCGCGCTACTTCCGACATGATCGCCGGCCATCAATTGATGTCATTGCACCGCTATGTGAGGTTCTAGAAGTTTCGCCTGAAACTTTATTGATTGTCTTGGGCGCACTAGATAAGCGTTAGTTTTTTCTGCTTTCAATAAAGAAGTCAGTAGTGCCTTCAATCGGTATGAATTCTCGCTTTGATAGATCATCAGCCCATAAGGTGTAGAAAATCAGGTACTCGTCATCCGTGAGTGAATCTCCAATAAATGCCTTGATATCTTCATAGGAGAGCTCGGTATTGATCAGGAGTTCGACTGATCCGTTTTCGCTGCGAGAAATCGATGGAACAGAGACAGACTCAGAAACCCGGATTCTCACCTTCACACGGTAGTCCAAATGTTGCTTATGCGCATCGGTTTATGACCGGGATATCGTGACTACTGGAGATATTCTTAATCTATGTCACACTTCGAGAAAATCATGGCGCAATACACCGCCCATCTCGAAAAAGAGCGCACGCTTTCAGCTCACACAATTCGTGCTTATCTAGGGGATCTCACTAGTTTCTTTGAAAGCCTTGCTAGCCAAGGTGTGGAAGATATTTCTGTGGTAACGATTGCAAACATTCGCACCTGGCTTGCAACCCAACAAGTAACTGGCGGTGCGCGCACAACTCTCTCACGCAGAGCGGTCTCAATCCGCCTCTTTACTAAGTGGGCTGCCAAGAAGGGCTACTTAAGTAAGGACGTAGGGGCAACCCTTGCTACTCCGAAAGGCCATCGCACCCTGCCAGATGTGCTTTCAGTCAGTGGCGCCAGCACTGCCATGGATTCACTTGCTACTCGCGTCGCCGAAGAAGAGAGCCCACTTTCTAAGCGCGATTGCGCCATCGTCGAAGTTCTCTATGCATCTGGGGCTCGAGTTTCAGAACTATGTGGCCTAGATCTTGGCGATATCGATTATCAGCGCAACACCATACGAGTAATTGGTAAGGGCGATAAGCAGCGCACGATTCCGCTGGGTAATCCAGCAATGAAGGCGTTAGATGATTGGTTAAAAAATGGCAGAGAAGAAATTGCAAGAAGTGGCTCAGCCCAAGCTGTTTTCTTAGGTGCTCGCGGTGCGCGCATTGATCAGCGCACAGTTCGCACCGTTGTCTATGAAGCACTCTCAGCACTAGAAGGTGTTGAGCGAATGGGACCACATGCACTTCGCCACTCAGCTGCAACACATCTACTAGAAGGAGGGGCAGACCTTCGCACCGTGCAAGAGATATTGGGCCATGCATCCCTTGCCACTACCCAGATCTATACCCATGTATCGACCGAAAGATTGCAGAAAGCCTTTAAGCAGGCTCATCCTCGGGCGTAATCGTTGAATTGGGCGTGGATTTTGCACCCCTTGGCGGCAGGTAAGATTTGCCCCGCACCAGTTGCGAAACTGGTGACATCTCAGCATCTATGTATGAACTGACTTTTCAGGGAATACAAGCCACTTCGGTCCGCATAGAAATTAGCGGTCGGCGTTGTAGGTGCGACGGTCT
>CAIXKQ010000050.1 GCA_903920065.1 uncultured Actinomycetes bacterium | reverse complement strand
ATCTACCTAACGCCCAACCAGAAAAGTTTGCGGCAGAACTTGCTGGCCTGATTGGCTGCAAAGTAGAAGATGTATTGCGCGTTTCAGGAAAGACGGGCGATGGCGTTGCCGATTTACTTGATCAAATCATTGCTCAAATTCCGGCGCCTGTGGGAGATCCGGATGCTCCAGCGCGCGCACTGATCTTCGACTCTGTCTATGACTCATATCGGGGTGTTGTTACCTATGTTCGCGTTGTCGATGGACACATCAAGCCGCGCGAGCAGATTCAAATGTTTTCAACTGGCGTCAAGCACGAAGCACTTGAAGTAGGTGTCATCTCACCAGAACCGTTGCCATCTAAGGGTCTGGGTGTGGGCGAGGTGGGATATTTAATTACTGGTGTAAAAGATGTGCGCCAATCACGTGTGGGTGACACCATTACTAATTTTGTGCGGCCAACGAAAGATCCACTCGGTGGCTATAAAGATCCGAAACCAATGGTCTTCTCTGGCCTCTTTCCACTTGATGGGGCAGATTTTCCAGTGTTGCGAGATGCGTTAGAGAAATTACAGCTCAATGATGCCGCCCTGGTCTATGAACCAGAGAGCTCAGCCGCGCTTGGTTTTGGTTTTCGTTGCGGCTTCCTTGGCCTATTACATATGGAAATCGTGCGCGAACGTTTAGAGCGTGAAGCAAAACTGAATCTTATTTCAACCGCGCCAAACGTGGTCTATCGCGTGACCATGGAAGATGGCAAAGAATTCGTTGTGACAAACCCTTCTGAATTTCCCGATGGCAAGATCAATAGCGTGAAAGAACCGATTGTGAAGTCGACGATTCTGGCGCCAGCAGAATTTATCGGAACCATTATGGAGCTCTGCCAAGAGCGTCGTGGTGTCATGCTCGGAATGGATTACATCTCCGAAGATCGGGTGGAAATCCGTTACACCTTGCCGCTTGCCGAAATTGTCTTTGACTTCTTTGATCAATTAAAGAGTCGCACCCGCGGCTATGCCTCCCTTGACTATGAAGAGCTTGGCGATGAAGAAGGCAACTTGGTCAAGGTCGATATCTTGCTGCAAGGTGAAGCAGTCGATGCTTTTAGCGCCATTGTTCACCGCGATAAGGCCTATTCCTATGGTGTGATGATGACCGGCAAGTTACGTGAACTTATTCCGCGCCAGCAATTTGAAGTTCCTATTCAGGCCGCTATTGGATCGCGCATCATTGCCCGCGAATCCATTCGTGCGATCCGCAAAGATGTTCTGGCAAAGTGTTACGGCGGAGATATTTCACGTAAGCGCAAACTTCTGGAGAAGCAGAAGGAAGGTAAGAAGCGAATGAAGATGGTGGGACGTGTTGAAGTTCCACAAGAAGCCTTCGTTGCAGCCCTTGCCACCGATGCTGATATCGAGAAGATTAAAGCAGCGCGCAAGCTCGAATCCTAAAGCGATGCTCTCGTTCTACGTTCATATTCCCTACTGCGTTCGACGCTGCGGGTATTGCGACTTCAATACCTACACACCAGCAGAGCTCCAAGATGGGGCAACGCTAGAAATAGTCTCGGGTGATTACATCGATGCTGTGCTCAAAGAGTTGGCAGCAGCCCCACTAGATGAAGTGCCGACTATCTTCTTTGGTGGCGGAACTCCATCACTGCTACCACCAAAAGATTTAGGTCGTGTTATTACCGCGATTAAAGAGCGTAATGGCCTCACCGAAGATTGTGAGATCACGCTGGAGGCAAATCCAGATTCAGTGACGCAAGAAAAGTTGGAGCAGCTGATTGCGGCGGGTTTTAATCGCATCTCCTTCGGTATGCAATCATCTAATCCAGAGGTATTAAAAGTTCTTGATCGCACGCATAACCCGGAGAACGTGCGCAAGGCTGTTGATATGGCGCGCGCTGCCGGATTCTCATCAGTCTCAGTCGATCTGATTTATGGCAGCCCCGGAGAGTCATTGGCTGATTGGGCAGCAACTATCAAGGAGGCGCTCTCACTTAATATCGACCACATCAGTGCTTACGCACTGATTGTGGAGGAAGGCACAAAGTTAGCTGCCCAGATAAAACGCGGTGAATACACCATGCCTGATGATGATTTGATGGCTGATATGTATTTACTCATTGATCAACAGTGCTTACAAAAAGGTTTGAAGTGGTATGAACTTTCAAATTGGTCGAAACCGGGCCATCAATGCCGACACAATATTGCATACTGGAAATCAAATAACTGGTGGGGACTTGGCCCTGGTGCGCATTCTCATATCGACAGTAAACGATTCTGGAATGTGAAGCACCCCAATGCCTATAAAGAGAAGGTCTTTGCCGGTGATTCACCGATTAAGGATTCGGAAGTATTAACTGATGAGCAACGCAAATCTGAATACATCATGCTCGCACTTCGCATGCCAGAAGGTGTGAAGAAGGCGGCGCTGACTGTGGCGCAATACGAGCGCACGATGGAGTACATCAAGAGTGGGCATGTGATTGAAAAGCACGATGCGCTGGCGCTGACCCCGACAGGTCGCTTGATTGCCGACCGCCTGACACATGAAATGCTCCGCTAAGGCGCACCGGTTAAGATTAAGACCTCATGACTACCGATAGACGCCTAGAGATTCTTCGAGCAATCGTTGATGAATATGTTGAGACCCAAGAACCGGTGGGCTCAAAGGCGATTGCTGATAAACGCGCTCTTGGCATCAGCCCGGCCACTATTCGTAATGAGATGGCAGTACTGGAAGAAGAAGGCTTTATTACCCAGCCTCACACCAGTGCCGGGCGCATACCAACAGATCTTGGATACCGACTCTTCGTCGATAAGTTATCAACTATTAAGCCGCTCTCCACTGCCGAACGTCGCGCCATTGAAACATTTCTAGATGGGGCGCACGATCTAGATGATGTTGTAAAGCGCAGTGCTAAATTACTTGCAGATATCACCAAGCAGGTAGCAGTTGTGCAATACCCAATTCTTGGTGATTCTCACGGCCGTGACATGATGGCTATCTCAGGAACAGCAAACCTTGCCCGCTCAGGTGATGATTTAGGTTCCACCCTTTCTCCGATTCTAGAAGCGCTAGAAGAGCAGGTAGTTTTGCTGCGTCTGCTTAGTGATGCTCACCCCACTGTGCACGTGACTATCGGAAGTGAACAGCACGAGGCGAACTTGCAAACAACTTCGCTTGTCACAGTTGGCTATGGCCAAGGCGAATCACCAATGGGGGCGCTAGGAATCATTGGTCCCACTCGCATGGATTATGCAGGATCAATTTCGGCAGTCTCAGCTGTTGCTCGCTATATCGGTCGATATATCACTGAGGGTTCAAGGTAATGGCTGATTACTACGGCTTGCTTGGTCTTGATCAGGGTGCATCACAAGATGATATTAAGAAGGCCTATCGAAAGATTGCCCGCGAACTACACCCGGATGTTAATCCTGATCCAGAAGTACAGAATAAATTTAAAGAAGTGACCGCTGCCTATGACACCTTAAGTGATCCACAAAAGCGTCAGCAATATGACATGGGCGCACAAGGTGGTTTTGGTGGTGGATTCGGTGGCGGTGGATTTAGCGACATCATGGATGCATTCTTTGGCGGTAGCGCTAATCGCGGACCACGGCCACGTATGCGCCAAGGACAAGATGCCTTAATTCGCATTGAAGTTGATCTCTTTGAAGCGTGCTTTGGGGTGGAGCGCGAAATCACATTGGAGTCAGCAGTTGTGTGTCAGAAGTGCACCGGACAAGGAACGGCGAATAACAGCGCGCCATCGATGTGTCCGGTATGTAAAGGTCGCGGTGAAACACAATTTGTGCAGAAGTCATTCCTTGGTCAAGTGATGACATCTCGTCCATGTAATAACTGCTCTGCCTACGGTTCGGTGATCACCGACCCTTGTCGAGAATGTGCCGGTGATGGCCGAGTACGTGCTCGCCAGACTATTAATGTGAAAATCCCAGCCGGTGTTGAAACTGGAAACCGAATTCAGATGGCGGGACGCGGTGAAGTAGGTGCTGGTGGTGGACCAGCAGGAGATCTCTATGTTGAAATTGTGGAGACAGATCACGACTTTTTACTTCGCGATGGCGATAACTTACATATCGCTATTGAAGTCTCCTTTACGGCAGCAGCCCTCGGCACCACTGTCAAAGTGGAAACCCTAGAAGGCCCAGTCGACCTACAGATTAAGGCGGGCACGCAGAGCGGTGCCACACTTCCTATCAAAGGCAAGGGCATGACTCGCCTTCGCACTGCTAATCGCGGGGACCTCATTGTCCATGTTGATATTGCAACGCCTCATAAGCTCTCTCGAGAGCAAGAGAAGCTACTCAAGGAATTTGCGCAATCACGTGGTGAAAAATCGGGCGATGTGAAGATTAAGGGACATAAAGAAGGTCTCTTTACTAAATTTAGAGATTCATTCGGTCGCTAGTGCTCACACTTTTCTTTGTTGATGATCTTCCCACCACGGTGGGCGACAAGTATGAATTTGCGAATGAGGATGCCAACCACGCTATTCGCGTGCTGCGTATGCAAAGTGGTGGTTACTTCAACTTAAGTGATGGCAAAGGTAATTGGTCCCACGTTGAGATTGTGGAAGTACATAAGAAACATCTGACAGTTACTGTCCTTGAATCTGGATTCCAAGAGCCACTTGAAACTACCTTCACCATCATTCAAGGGATCCCTAAGGGTGATCGCATCAAAGAAGCGATTGAACTCTGCACCGAAGGGGGCGCCGATCGCATCGTGATGTGGAAGGCAGCGCGAAGTATTGGAAAATCTGAATACAAAATGGAGAAGTTGCAGAACACCGCCCGTGAGGCAAGTAAGCAATCGCGTCGATTTAGAATCCCTGCTGTTGTTGGAGTAGCAACGACTGCCAACATAATCGATGAGATTGCCAAGGTTGATCTGGCAATTGTTTTTCACGAGAGCGCCACGATGAAACTTTCCCAAGTGATAGTTCCAGGGGCGAAGAAGATTGCCATCATTATTGGACCCGAAGGTGGGTTAACAGATGATGAAATCGATGCTTTTGCAGCAGCTGGTGCAAAGGTTGCGCTCATGGGGCGCCCAATTCTGCGCTCGGTCCATGCCGGGTTAGCCGCACTTTCTGCCATCAACACAGCGCTTTCCGTGTGGTGAATTCACCCTATTAACGATAGATTTTCAGTTATATGGAACGCCTGTTGATCACGGTACCTCCCGCCATCTCGATGGTTTCACTGCTCGGAATAAGCGATGCAAATATGTTGGCAATCGAAGCCGCATTTCCTTCAGTCAATGTCACAGTGCGCGGCAATGAAATTACCTTGCGTGGTCCTCATATTGATTGCATTGCGATGGAAAAGCTCATTACCGAGATGATGGTCGTCATTCGCTCTGGTCAAACGCTGAATGTGGATGCGGTCTCGCGCAGCATTGCCATGTTAGAAGCGATCCCAGAGCAGAGCCCAGGTGAAGTGCTCTCACTTAATATTGTCTCTAATCGTGGTCGCACCATTAGACCTAAGACTGCCAACCAGAAGCTCTATGTCGATGCGATTGAAGAGAACACCATCACCTTTGGAATTGGCCCAGCTGGAACCGGAAAGACTTACCTTGCAATGGCAAAAGCTGTTGCTGCGTTGCAAGCGAAGAAGGTTAACCGCATCATTTTGTCACGTCCTGCTGTGGAGGCAGGGGAGAAGCTCGGCTTCTTGCCTGGAACGCTCAATGAAAAAATTGATCCATATCTGCGCCCACTCTTTGATGCGCTGCACGACATGATTGATATCGATTCAATTCCGCGCCTGATGCAATCAGGAGTGATTGAGGTAGCACCGCTTGCCTTTATGCGTGGTCGCACGTTGAACGACTCATTTATTATTCTTGATGAAGCACAGAACACAACGCCAGAACAGATGAAGATGTTCTTAACCCGCCTGGGCTTTGGCTCCAAGATGGTCATTACCGGCGATGTGACTCAGACCGATCTTCCCAACGGTCAGCGTTCCGGACTTGCCATTATTCGCGACATCTTAAATGGCGTTGATGACATCTCATTTATGGAGCTCACCGCAGATGACGTAGTTCGCCACCGACTTATTGGTGACATTGTGAAGGCATATGACACATACGATGCAACCAAATCGGCTCCTCGTTCACTTCGTAGCAACTAAGTCCTGTCATGAGCGTTGAGTTAACAAATCGCTCTGGGGCTTTGGTGCCAGAAAAGCAGATGCATTCACTTCTTGATTTTGGCATCACCTATATGGAACTTCATCCGGATTGCGCAATCTCACTGACCTTTGTTGATGTAAATGAGATGGAAGAGCTCCACATCAAATGGATGGATGAATCTGGACCGACCGATGTGCTCTCTTTTCCTATGGATCTTCCAGAACATGATGGCGAAGTAGTAACGCTAGGCGACATTGTCATTGCACCAGCAGTTGCTGCCAAACAAGCAAGTGATGCTGGACATAGCACCGAGCACGAGATCTATATCCTTGCTACACATGGCCTGCTTCATATCCTTGGTTATGACCACGCGGATCCGGATGAAGAGAAAGTAATGTTTGCACTACAAGAGAAGATTGTGAAGGAGTGGTCACAGAAGTGAACCAAGTTCGAAAGAGTATTAGCCTTGCCCTAGCGTTTATCTACACCCCGATTGCAAAGGGTGTAATCGCACTGGGTAATCTGATTACCCCTGATAAAGGTTTCAAGTGGGGCCTATTTACCAACGAAAATGAGTTCCGAGAACTGATGGATCATGCTCATGTTCGTGGCCTGGTGGAATCTGATGAACACGAGATGCTCCAAAACGTCTTTGAATTAGGTGACACCTTGGTGCGCGAACTGATGGTCCACCGCACAGATATGGTCTGGATTGAACGAGATAAATCACTGCGCCAAGCTCTTTCACTCGCCCTGCGCTCTGGATATTCACGAATTCCAGTCACGGGTGAAAATATTGATAACGTGATTGGTATTGCCTATGTGAAAGATTTAGCTAAGCGTGCACTAGATCACCATGAGGCTGAGACAACAGAGAAAGTAGAGCAACACATGCGCCCTGCTGTCTTTGTTCCGGAAAATAAAGAGGCGGCCGAGCTACTGAAAGAGATGCAACGCGATCAGATTCACTTAGCAATCGTGGTTGATGAATACGGTGGCACCGCCGGCATCATTACTATTGAAGATATTATTGAAGAGATCGTGGGCGAGATTGCCGATGAATATGACGATGGCGTTGAAGAGTTCAATTGGATTTCTGAGACCAAGGCGCGCGCTAAGGCATCGATGCATATCGAGGACTTGGCTGATGAACTTAAAATTGAGATGGATCGCGACGAGTTTGAAGATGTAGATACGGTGGGCGGATATATGGCTGAAAAACTTGGCCGTGTTCCGATTGCTGGTTCGACCATCAACTTACATGGTTACTCCATTACCTCTGAGCGTCCGCTAGGTCGCCGTCGCCGAATTAGCTCAGTTATTATTGAGCGGCTGGATAAGGAGGTTGATGAGCATGAATAATCCAGAAGATGCAAAGCTGGTCACCCTTGCCACATCAACTCTTGCTCGCAGTGGCGCCGAACAAGCAGCAGCGCTGCGCGATTCAACCGGGCGCACTTATGTGGCAGTCAATGTCACATCACCATCACTGAACCTCGATGCCTTTGAAGCTGTGCTCACTGTGGCCCTTGCATCTGGAATTTCTGGAATTGAAAGCGTGGTGGCAACTGGATCAAGGCCTGAAAATGTGAAGGCGATTAAAGACTTCGCACCAACTGCGACAGTATTTTTCGTTGCAGTAAGCGGAGAAGTCATCTCGCTTTAGGCATCTGGCGCTAGGAAAAGATAAGATTGTCCAATGCGCGTCGTTCGATTTACTCCATCACCTGATGCTGGACTAGGAAACGACCCACTCTTTGGAATCCTGGAAGATGATGATCAGATAACAATCATTTCTGGAGATCCGATTTACCACGGTATTCAAAGGACGGCGGCAAGAGTGGAGCTGGCCAAGGTGCGCCTGTTGGCCCCGGTCATCCCGCGCTCAAAGATTGTCTGCGTGGGAAAGAACTATGCCGACCACGCCGCTGAAATGGGTAGTGAAGTTCCAACCGAACCCATCATCTTCTTAAAACCAAATACATCTGTCATTGGCCCCGGCGACACCATTGTCTGGCCGGCGATGGCGCCAACGATTGATTATGAAGCAGAGCTGGCAATTGTTATTGGTCGAGTATGTAAAGAGGTTCCGAAAGAGCGCGTGAAAGATGTGATCTTTGGATACACGATGGCAAATGACATCACTACGCGCGAGCTACAAAAGCGCGATGGACAATGGACGCGTGCTAAATCATTCGACACATTCTGTCCCTTAGGCCCATGGATTGAAACTGAATTCGTACCTGGCACACAGCGCATCTCACTGACTGTTAACGGTGAGATTAAACAAGATGCATCAATTTCACAGATGATTTTCGGTATCGAAGATATCGTGCACTTTGTTACCCAAGTGATGACGCTACTACCTGGAGATGTGATTATTACTGGAACCCCAGCTGGAATTGGTCCGTTACCTGAAAAATCTACCGTCACAGTTTCTATTGAAGGCCTGGGCGAGTTAACAAATAAAGTCAGCGCGCGCCCATGAGTAGCAAGAGAGCTGTAAAAGTTCGCTTTGCGCCATCGCCAACCGGAGACTTACACGTAGGAAACATTCGCACCGCACTCTTTGATTGGGCATATGCCCGTCACACTGGTGGCACATTCTTATTCCGGATTGAAGATACCGACACCACTCGCGTTACCGATGAATATATTCAGGCAGCCATCGACACGCTTAAGTGGCTTGGCTTGCAATGGGATGAAGGTCCAGAAGTAGGTGGGGCTAATGGTCCTTATCTGCAATCACAGCGACTTGATATCTATGCCGAGTGGGCGCAGAAGTTTCTTACCCAAGGCGATGCCTATCACTGCTACTGCTCACCGGATGAGTTAGAAGCGGTGCGTGAAGGACAGCGCAAAGCAAATGTGGCACCAGGCTATAACGGACACTGTCGCGACTTAACTGCCGAGCAGATTGCCGCCTTTAAAGCACAGGGCCGAGAAGCAGTAGTGCGTATGCGTATGCCTGATGGCAGCACCACATTTACCGATGAGATTCGCGGAGATGTCACCTTCGATCATAAGTTTGTGCCGGATTTCGTCTTGGTGCGCGCAGATGGTTCACCTCTTTATACCTTGGCCGTTGCTATCGATGACATCCTCATGGGTGTTACCCATGTGCTGCGCGGCGAAGATTTACTTTCATCCACCCCTCGCCAGATTCGCGTCTATCAGGCGATGGGCGTTAAGTTAGAAGATTATCCAGTCTTTGCCCACCTGCCCTTTGTGATGGGTCAAGATAATGCCAAGCTCTCAAAGCGCAACGGCGAAGTCTCTATCGCCTGGTATCGCGAACAAGGTTATTTGCCGGAAGCAATCTGTAATTATTTAGCACTCCTTGGTT
>CAIXKQ010000049.1 GCA_903920065.1 uncultured Actinomycetes bacterium | reverse complement strand
GAGCACAGCAGATCCCAATGGTGACTTTTCGCTGTACACATCTAGATCTCCAGATGAGATTTCGCGAGAACCAATAAGAAACTTCATTTCATCGCCAGCGATAATCGCTGTGACAACCATTCCTGCACCAACTTTTCCATCTGCACTAGCTGGTGGAGTTCCGATGTGGGCATTTTCTAGCATTTGCTTTAGCTGACGAATTCGAGCTTCCATCTTTCCTTGCTCATCACGAGCTGCGTGGTATCCGCCATTTTCTTTCAAATCACCTTCAGCGCGTGCTGCTTCAATCTTTGCAGTGACTTCTTTGCGGCCGGGACCTTCAAGTTGCGTCAGCTCAGCTTGCAAGCGATCTGCTGCCTCTTGAGTAAGCCATGTTTGCGTCATAAGGAGTAAAGGTACTGGTTACTTACTTGGCGCGACAACTTGAAACATCAGCGTTAACAGCCTCGCTACGCGTAGGAACCACGCTGACCAGTTCCACTTTTCCTGTTCCAGCTGCAATTTCTTGGTCTATTTGTCCAACAATATTTTTGTCATAATCACGAGCGATTACTGTGCAGATTGTTGGTGTCTTGGCACTTTCGCGATCAACTGAGTACCGAACGCTTACTGCGCGATCGCTATCGACCACGAAGGTAATTAACTGAATACGTATTGCCGGGTTTGAATGATGTAATCCTGCCCATGTAATCCAGCCAACACCAAGTATTGCGGTCACAAGCGCAACGCCAATCCAACTGCGTCCCTTTTTGACCCCGTAACGGTCGTTGTAGTCAAACGGCTCTTGCGATTGCATGGGATGATTATGGCATGACAAAGAACATTGATATGGGTGCTGCGGGCTCATTAACAGTAGCCCTGCTGATTATCGCCGTTGTATTCTTGATGCGAAGTTTTTATAAGCGCTTCATGGGTGTAGATCGAAGCGATGACTCAACGAAGTAATTTTCTCTCTAAAGCTCTACAGGCACTAGCAGTTGCACTAATCGCTGCAATCTTTGTGGGGCTGGGCATTTGGCAGTTACAACGTGCTGCAGATTTAAAGGAAAGTTTGAAAGTTGCAACAACAATTGATGCCACTGTTGTTCCATTGGAATCAGTTATTTCCCCTCGAGAATCGATTCCAGCAAAAGCCTTAAATAGAACTGTCTCTGTTTCAGGTCATTACATCCAAAACTTTAGAGCCCCCAATCAGGTCGATGGAGATGGAAAACAATCTGATTGGGAAGTTGCTTTGCTACAGGTTGGAACAAACTCTGCGATCTTGGTTGTTCGGGGTTTGTGGTCTGAGCGTTTGCGTAATCCTGACATCCAACAATCTATGAACATTGATGTGACCGGAGTATTAGTTGCCAGTCAGTTTGGAGATCGAGCCGACAATACCGCTGGGGTAATTTCTCGCCTTGATAGCGCAGTCGTCACTTCACTGACAGATCTGGATTTATTTGATGGATATGTTTTAGCCAGCAAAGAATCAACCCGAACCGGCGCTCTTGATAGAACCCGCCTCACCCCAGAAAAGCTGACATCTAGAATCCCGGGTTTTTACTGGCAGCACCTTTCCTACGTTGTGATCTGGTGGCTTATGGCAGGTGTGGTGCTGTATCT
>CAIXKQ010000048.1 GCA_903920065.1 uncultured Actinomycetes bacterium | reverse complement strand
CCTGTGCCTCAATACAAAGTAGCAATCGTCGGCGCGGGTCCTGCCGGTTACTTTGCTGCCCAAGCTTTGCAAAACTTGCAGAGCGAGGAACTTCAGTTTTCTATTGACATGATTGAACGGCTACCAACGCCGTGGGGTTTAGTGCGTAGTGGTGTGGCCCCGGATCATCCAAAGATTAAGACCGTATCGAAAGTATTTGAGAAAATTGCTGTTGAACCAGGCTTTAGATTATTTGCCAATGTTGAACTTGGCTCAGATCTAACGATTGAACAACTCAAGGAGAAGTACGACGCGGTTGTGATTGCCACCGGGTCTGCAGTTGGCAAGAAGCTTGGCATCCCTGGAGAAGATCTACCAGGCTCCATGTCTGCGGCCACCTTTGTGCCTTGGTATAACTCCCATCCAGATTTCAAAGATCACACTATTGATTTGAGTTGCGATACGGCCGTTGTCATTGGCGCCGGCAATGTTGCAATGGATGTTGCCCGAATTTTGGCACTGGAACCGAGTGAACTTGATCCAACTGATACCGCAGATCACGCAATTGATTCATTTAAAGCAAGCGCCGTGCGCAAGGTAGTCATCAGCGCTCGCCGCGGACCTGAGCATGCCGCCTTCACATCACCTGAACTACGTGATCTGCCAAAACTTGAACATACCAATGTCATCATGAGCCAATCTGATATTTCTGATGCTATTTCGCGTGCAGGAGATGAACCTGCAAAAGATGTGAAGAGCAATCTCGATGCCATGTTGTTGATTGCCGAAAAAGAAGCGACCAACCATGAGCGCACAATTACCTTTCAATTTCTAGCTACCCCTATTGAAATTAAAGGCGCTGGCCGCGTTGAAGAGGTTGTATTCCAGAAGACTGGCAGTGATGAGATATTTAGTATCAAGTGCGGCCTAGTGATTACCGCCATTGGTTATGAAGCAACATCGCTAGCGGGTGTTCCCTATGAAAAGGGTAAGGTAGTAAATACGGATGGACGAGTGCATGAGAACGTCTATGTCGTTGGCTGGGCTAAGCGTGGACCATCAGGTGTGATTGGTACCAATAAATCAGATGCCGCCGATGTCATGAAATTACTAGTAGATGATTTAACTACTCCCAAGAGTGCGGGTGATATCACTGATGTAATTACACATAACAGAGTTGTGACCCAAGCTCATTGGCAGGTGATAAACCAGGCTGAAGTAGCAGCAGGTGAACCGCTGGGTAAACCGCGTCGCAAGGCTGTTGATCGCGAGGAGCTCTTAAGACTCGGTAGGCTGTAGTACGTGCGATTTATCAACCAGCCGATTTATGACCTGACTTACGACGATGTCTTTATGGCCCCTAGCCATTCCGAACTTACTAGTCGTTTAGAGGTAGATCTTTCTTCGCATGATGGCAGTGGCACAACGATTCCTCTTGTTGTTGCAAATATGACAGCAATTGCCGGTCGCCGAATGGCAGAGACAGTGGCAAGACGTGGCGGTCTGGTTGTCATTCCACAAGATATTCCAATTCCAGTTGTTGCAGAAGTCATTGCATCGGTAAAAGCTCGCCATACATTTTTTGAAACACCCATCACGCTGACTCTCAAGGAGACTGTGGCTGATGCCGCCTCTCTTATTCATAAGCGTGCACACGGGGCCATCATCATCGTCGATGGCACAAAGCCTGTGGGAATAGTGACTGAGGAAGATTTAGCTGGCGTTGACCGCTTTACTCAACTCAGCCAGGTCATGACGCAAGAACTAACAAGCATGCCTGAGACCTTAGATCCGCGCCAGGCATTTGATTTCTTGCATGAGCGCCTGCGCACAGTCGCCCCAGTGGTTTCGGCAAAAGGTGACCTCGTTGGAATAGTTACCAAAGTAGGCGCACTACGCGCAACGTTGTATACGCCAGCAATTGATAAGCAGAACAGATTACGTATTGCGGCAGCCGTTGGTATTAATGGCGATGTAGCTGATAAAGCGGCAAAGTTAGTTGCTGCCGGCGCCGATGTACTTGTCGTTGATACCGCCCATGGTCATCAGAAGAAGATGATCGAAGCGCTGCAGAGCATTAAGAAACTTAACCTTGGGGTGCCAATCGTTGCTGGCAATGTTGTTACCGCCGATGGTGTTCGAGATTTAGTGGCAGCAGGTGCTGACATTATTAAGGTCGGAGTTGGACCAGGTGCCATGTGCACCACACGTATGCAGACAGGTGTTGGGCGCCCACAATTTTCAGCAGTTCTTGAATGTGCCACTGAGGCAAAAAAATTAGGTGCGCACGTCTGGGCCGATGGCGGAGTTCGCCATCCTCGCGATGTTGCACTGGCGCTCGCGGCAGGTGCATCGCAAGTAATGATTGGCTCTTGGTTTGCCGGCACATATGAATCACCTGGAGATTTAATGCGTGATAGTTCAGGGCGCGCATATAAAGAATCATTTGGAATGGCATCAAAGCGCGCGGTAAGTGCCCGCACTTCACAGGAAGATGCATTTGATCGCGCCCGTAAATCACTTTTTGAAGAAGGCATCTCATCTTCCCGAATGTTCCTTGATCCAATTCGTCCAGGAGTTGAAGACCTCATCGATGAAATCATTTCTGGACTTCGTTCTTCTTGCACGTATGCAGGTGCTAAGAACCTAGAAGAGTTTGCAGAGCGAGCGGTTGTGGGAATTCAGTCGGCATCAGGTTATGCAGAGGGGCGCCCACTGAATCAAAGTTGGCGCGGTTAAGCATTAATTTCTGCTCGTTTTAAGCGTTTTTCAGTAGCGAGAAAAGCCTGTAGTATTCGCTTTCGCAATACATAATTTAATAGGCGTGCGTAGCTCAACGGATAGAGCATCTGACTACGGATCAGAAGGTTAGGGGTTCGAATCCCTTCGCGCGCACAAGTTAAGCCTCGAGTGCCTTTCACACTCGGGGCTTTTCTTCTTTACGCTCTTATTGCTTTGGCAAACTCGCGGAAATCTTCAACAAGTAAATCAATTTCAGCCTGGCCATGTGCCAAGGAAATCAACCATTGCTCATCAAGTCCTGGCGGAGTGATGATTCCGCGGTTGAGGGCGAATAACCAGTGCGCTTCTGCGATACCAAAGTCAGTTGCTTTGTAGTCACGATAGTTGCGAACTGGTGTTGTTGACCATGTAACGCAGCCCTTCACACCAAAACCAACTGTGTGTGCTGGAAGTTGATACTCATCAATTATCTGACCGATGCGTGTAAGTGCTTGCAAGTTCAACTCTTCAGCTGCTGCAAGTGCTTCATCGGTACAAATACGATCTATGGCACGGACACCTGCCATGGCAAGCGGGTTACCGTTGAATGTTCCAAAGTGTGCCATTTGGCCGTTGCTGACAAAGTCCATGTATTTCTTCTTGCCACCGAAGGCAGCAAGTGGAAGTCCACCACCAATAGATTTTGCAAGAGTGATGAGATCTGGCTTAACACCGAGTCGAGCAGATGCACCATGGGCACCTGCTGTGAGGCCAGTTTTAACCTCATCAAAGATCAGGATGACGTTGTATTGATCGCAGAGTTCACGAACACGTTCGAGATAGCCTGCATCAGGAAGAACGATTGCAATGTTCTCTAGAACAGGCTCGACGATGAAACAGGCAATTCTATTTGCGTTGCTTGCAAACATACGCTCGAGTGCT
>CAIXKQ010000047.1 GCA_903920065.1 uncultured Actinomycetes bacterium | reverse complement strand
GAAAAAGAGCGCGAGCGTATGGCTTTTATTTCAAGTGCGTGGTGGGCCTTAGCAGCTGTCACTGCGCTGGGCTTTAATGCTCGGCTGTTAGAAGTAGATGGCAAGAAAGTGGCAGCACCATCTGACTTTGGCGCAGATGGTGCGGTAAAAGAGAAATCACTAAAAGATATTTTGTTACTCGATGAAAAACAGGCAACTGCACTGACCGAAAGCCTTAAAGGCACACCACTGACTGTGAAGTCGATGGAAGAGAGTCCGCGTACCGAACGACCTAAGCCGCCATTTACTACATCGACTATGCAACAAGATGCTGGTTCACGACTTGGGTGGGGCGCCCAGATTACGATGCGTATTGCGCAGCGGTTGTACGAAAACGGCTACATCACCTATATGCGTACCGATTCCATCAATTTATCTGAGCAGGCAGTCAAAGCTGCCCGCGCTTCGGCCGCATCTTTATATGGCAAAGACCATGTTTATGAAAGCGCTCGTGTGTATCAAGGAAAGACAAAGAACGCCCAGGAAGCCCACGAAGCAATTAGGCCCGCCGGTGATGTCTTTAAGACACCAGGTGAGTTAGCACCAGAGCTATCACGTGATGAGTTCGCGCTCTATGACTTGATTTGGAAGCGCACTGTGGCATCGCAAATGGCTGATGCTAAGAAGATGCAGATGCGGGTTGATTTTGATGCAACGACAGCCGATAAGAAAGCGACTATCTTCCGCGCCAACGGCTCTGTGATTACCTTTGCTGGATTCCTTGCTGCCTATGACGATATTGCCAGTGATGAAAACAAAGATGAAGAATCAGAAGATCGCCGCCTGCCTGCCATGACAGTGGGGCAATCAGTAAAAGTCGAGGAATACTCTTGCGAAGGCCACGATACAAAGCCACCTGCGCGTTATACCGAGCCAACACTTGTAAAGAAGTTGGAAGAGCTCGGTATTGGCCGGCCATCAACATTTGCCTCCATCATTCAAACGATTCAAGATCGTGGCTATGTCTCAAAGCGCGGGCGCGTACTTGTGCCAACCTTCTTAGCATTTTCGGTCACAGGCCTATTAGAGACTCACTTTACGAAGCTGGTGGACTATGACTTCACCGCATCAATGGAAGAAGATCTCGACAAGATTGCAGCAGGGGAGGCGGGACGGGTTGATTGGCTTCGTGATTTCTACTACGGCGTCAATGGTGAGCCAGGACTTAATGAGTTAGCACTTGATCTCGGTGTGATTGATGCACGTGCCACAAACACCATGAATCTTTCAGACACCATTGAAATTCGGGTGGGCCGCTTTGGTCCTTATCTGCAAGAGAACCTCCCTGATCAAGATCGAAAGCTTGCCAATATTCCAGAAGGTTTAGCACCGGATGAGCTCACCCTTGCGAAAGCAATTGAGTTACTTGCGGCTCCATCAGGTGAACGTGAGTTAGGCGTGGACCCTAAGACAAACTTTGAAGTGGTTGCAAAATCAGGTCGCTTTGGTCCATGCATCACTGAAATCTTTCCGGCAGAGCCGGTGGAGCTTAACGATAAAGGTGAACCGAAGAAGAAGCGGAAGAAGAAAGATGCACCAAAACCAAAGACGGCTTCCCTTCTTTCCACGATGAACCTAGACACCATCACACTCGATGATGCGCTCCAACTACTTTCACTTCCACGTGTGCTTGGAACTAATAGTGCTGGCGATGAGATCACGGTGCAGAACGGTCGCTATGGCCCCTACCTAAAGGCAGGTGCTGACTCACGCACCTTAACTTCAGAAGATCAACTCTTTTCCATTAATCTAGATGAAGCACTTGAGATTTATTCAAAGCCAAAAGAGCGGCGACGTGGTGTGGCAAAGCCGCCACTAAAAGAACTTGGTGTTGATCCGGGTAGTGAAAAACAAGTCATCATTAAAGATGGGCGCTTTGGTATGTATGTCACCGATGGCGAGACCAATGCAACGCTACGTCGTGGTGACACCCTGGAAGCAATGACACTTGAGCGTGGCCTAGAACTACTGGCAGGACGCCGTGCGTGGGAGGCAGAAAATGGCCCATCTCCGAAGAAGGCACGTAAGAAAGCAGCTAAAGCTAAACCAGGTGCGACTGCGCCAACGCTAACCAAGAACACAGTGAAGAAAGCTGCAACAAAGAAGAAGGCGGCTAAGAAGGCAACGGGGAAAGCCAAGTAATTTACAACCCCATATCTATTCCTTACTGATTCCTTACAGTATCCTCACTCCCAGGGCTAACCCCCCTTTCTGGGCTAGAGAAGGAATCAAAATGCGCCATTCTGCGCCACGAGGCAGAACTTACAAATTCAGTGCCGTTGCATTAATTCTTTCTCTCGGCCTGAGCGCCTTAAGCTCATTTTCTCTACCTGCCGCAAACGCTGTCACCGAAAGTTCCTCTGGCACCCAAACAACACTAACTTATTCATACACAAATACTTTAGAAACTTTTACCATCCCATCGAATGTCACTGAGTTGACTATTACCGTCACCGGTGGCGAAGGTGGACGAGGCGGTTTCGATTCGCAAGGTTCGAGACCAGCCGAACAAGGCTACAAAGGTGTTGTCACGGGAACAATTTCTGTTACACCAGGACGTGTAGTTACGGTAGCCGTTGGTGAACGCGGGTCGGATCCACAATCTGGTTATGAAGGTTGCCAAGCAGGTTCTAGTTCTTCTACCCCTACCGCTGGGCGCGCCGCTGTTGGTGGAAATAATCCACTGGGTATCTACAAAGGCGGTGGCGGTGGAGACCCTGGGCCTTCTGGTTGCTCTGGTTATGGTGGGGCAGGTGGCGCCGCCTCTGTTGTAAAAATTGGAACTAGTGCTAATGCATCTCTAGATGCACTCATCGTCGCTGGTGGTTCCGGTG
>CAIXKQ010000046.1 GCA_903920065.1 uncultured Actinomycetes bacterium | reverse complement strand
GCATGCTCGTCGAATTCCAACATTTTTCCCATGGATTACTTCTCGATAATCGCGAGGATGTCGCGAGCAGAGAGAACGAGGTACTCCTCGTTGTTGTACTTCACTTCGGTTCCGCCGTACTTGCTGTAGAGAACAACGTCGCCAACTTTTACATCCATTGGTACGCGAACGCCATCATCGAAGCGGCCTGGGCCAACTGCAACAACTGTGCCTTCTTGTGGCTTCTCTTTCGCGGTATCTGGGATAACAAGACCTGATGCAGTTGTAGTCTCAGCTTCATTTGCCTTAACAACAATGCGATCTTCGAGTGGCTTAATGGCAACTGCCATGGTGGTACTCCTTCTTATTCGAGTGTGTGTTTCGAGTCTTAGCTTTGATATTTCCACTATGTCGGGACTTACCTGCAATTAGCAGTGTGGGCCCGAGAGTGCTAACGCCAAGCCTAGGGGCGCTTATTCCACCCGGCAAATCCAAGAACTAGAGGGCCACCTGCTCCACTTTCAGGCTCGAATCGGCATCAAAGGCCCCGTGTGTGGCAGGTCTGCCCGAACTGAGCATCAGGGAACCCAGAGCCGCCACCATCGCCCCATTATCGGTACACAGGCCAGCGGCAGGGATACGAAGCTCCACCCCGGCCTTTTCACAGCGATCAGCTGCCACCGCGCGAAGACGTGAATTAGCAGCTACCCCACCAGCGATCACCAATGAATTAATCCCCGTTGATTTACATGCAGCCAGCGCTTTGAGTAGCAAGACATCAACTACCGCCTCTTGAAATGAGGCTGCCACATCTGCGCGAACAAATTTTGGTGTGTTCTCTAAATATCTAGCCACTGCAGTCTTAAGTCCGGAGAAAGAAAATTCATAAGGGCGAGATTGCCAATCTTGTGAAGTTGTCAGGCCTCGGGGGAAATCAATTGCAGTTGGTGATCCGCCCACTGCTTCTCGATCAATTGCTGGACCACCCGGAAAACCTAACGCCAATAACCGCGCAATTTTATCGAACGCCTCACCTGCCGCGTCATCCATCGTTGCACCGAGTTTAGTAATCGAACCCGTGATGTCATCTACTTGCAAAAGTGAAGAGTGACCACCACTAACCAGCAGCGCAATGGTGGGATCAGTTGGCTTGTCATGGGTTAAGTAATCAACTGATACATGAGCTGCTAAATGGTTCACACCATAGAGCGGGCGGCCAAGACCTTGCGCTAACCCACTTGCTGAGGCAACACCGACAAGGAGTGCTCCCACTAATCCGGGGCCAGCTGTCACAGCAATGGCATCAATATCTTTCAGTGAAATCTTTGCACCAGTTACTGCGCGTTGAATGCTGGGCAGCATCGCCTCTAAATGTGCACGAGATGCGATTTCTGGAACAACTCCCCCAAAGCGTGCATGTTCTTCCACACTCGATGCAATGACATTGGCCAATAAGGTGCGCCCGCGCACAATTCCTATTGCCGTTTCATCACACGAAGTTTCAATTCCAAGAACTATCGGCTGCATCATGTGAACTCCTTGCGCATGACAAGAGCGTCACTGCCAGGACCGTAATAATTCATACGTACTGAAATCTGCATATATCCAAGTGCCTGATAGAGCTCGATGGCGGCGGCATTGGTATGTTCGACTTCCAACATCATGGCGCTGGCGCCACGTTCTTCTGACCATTGCTCAATCTGTCGCATGAATTCGCGAGCAATTCCTTGTCTGCGAAATTCAGGAAGTACTGCCACAGTGAGAATATCTGCCTCAACTCCTGGTGCTGGCAAAAATACGCCGCAATAGCCCACGATGCGGTTATCACTTTCGGCCACCGACATAAATCGGGTGCGAGGAATGCCAGCAAACTCTTCTTTGAATTGCGCAGAGCTCCACGGTGAATATGGAAATAACTCCTTCTCATAACCGACAAGAACTGGAATATCCAATGCGATGGGCTGGCGATAAGTAATCATGGCCGCTCCGCGGTGGGCACAGCATCAGGTCGACGTAAATACATAGGCTCTAAAACGCTCTGGCTTTCTGCCAATGAAACTAGTTTTTGCATATCGGGAAAAACATCAATGATGAAGTTGGCAACTTCAGCCGGT
>CAIXKQ010000045.1 GCA_903920065.1 uncultured Actinomycetes bacterium | reverse complement strand
GTGTCGCGATCGAGATGGCCAACGCGGACGAAGACTGTGCCCGTCGCTAGCGTTGCAAGAGAAACAAGCACTGTCTCCCAACCAACAAAGATTAGGTAGGAGAGCAGACCCGGTAGCAAGTTGCCCTTAACACCAAAGGCAGCTCTAGAGAGCACCATCGTTGGCGCATTTGATTTCTTGCCAGCCAGTGAACTCACTCCTACGAGCAGAAATGAAAGGACTGTTCCTAGAAAAGCTGCAACTGTTGCCTGCCAGAAAGAGATACCAAAGCCTAAGAAGAAGGAGCCGTAAGAAAGTGCCAGCAAAGAAACGTTTGCCCCACACCAAGGCCAGAAGAGAGAGGAGGCTTTGCCACCACGCTCGTTCTCATTAATTACATTGGTGCCGTTGAGCTCTAGGTTCATAGCCGAGAGTTTAGATTACCTCACCAATATTTGCTCAGTCTAAGAAGAAATCAAGTAAGAAATCTTTCGTTCCCGGAACTACCGAATATTTCTCAAGATCTGTGATCCCTTCAGATGCTAGAACTTCATCATCGACGAAGAAGTTACCGGTGCATTCCTTTGAATTGCGATTTAGAATGATGTAGGCAGTATCGGAAAGTATCTCGGGTGTGCGACAGGCAGCGGTGTTTACTCCTGGAATCATTTGTAGCGCAGCGGTGTCAATTGCTGTGCGCGGCCAGAGCGCGTTGACGGCAATTCCATCTCGCTTAAACTCTTCGGCCATACCAAGAACACACATACTCATTCCATATTTAGCCATGGTGTATGCAACATGGTTCTTAAACCATTTAGCTTTCATGGAAAGTGGAGGCGACAAGGTGAGAATGTGTGGATTACGCCCAGCTTCGGCTGATTGACGAAGGTGCGGTAGCGCAGCCTGCGAGGCCAGGAAGGTGCCACGCACGTTGACATCAAACATAAGGTCGAATCGCTTTGCTGGGGTGTCTTCGGTGCGCGTCAGATTGATCGCACTGGCATTATTGATGAGAATATCTATCCCGCCAAATTCTTTCGCAGCTTGTGCCACTGCATCTGCAATCTGATTCTCATCACGCAAATCGCATTGAATAGGTAGCGCTGTTCCGCCAGCGGCGCGGATCTCCTCGGCGGCAGAATGAATCGTTCCGGGCAGCTTTGGATTTGGATCAGAAGTCTTTGCCGCAATTGCTACATGAGCACCATCTGCTGCAGCTCGTAGCGCGATGGCTAAGCCAATACCGCGCGAGCCGCCAGTAATGAAGATTCGTTTTCCCTGAAGTGACATTACGGACTCCCCTATTTACTCTTCTTGGACATAAACTTCATAAAGGCATCGGCAGTCTCTTCAGATTGCAATGCAAGTGCGAAGATCTGAAACTCTGCCTTCATTACCGCCGCCACCGCATCATGTTTACCGGCCTTCATGAGGGCTTTGGTGTTAATGATTGCTTGCGGCGGTTGATGTCCTATCTGTTCTGCAATCTCCATTGCGACTTTTTCTGGATCTGAAGTAATGGTTTCAACAAGTCCCATCTCTTTAGCTTCATCTGCAGTAAATGGATCACCTGTCATAAAGATTCGAGCCGCTCGTTGATAGCCCACGAGCTCAGGAAATAACTTTGTGGAGCCTGCTTCAGGGACTAAACCGAGTGAGGTAAATGGCATGGAAAAGTTAGTATTTGGTGACGCAATGACAATGTCGCAATGTAAGAGCATCGTCGTTCCTACTCCAACGGCATTACCTTTCACCGCAGCAATAAGAGGTTTGGGGAATTCAAGGAGAGATGCCAAGAATCGAGCAACATCTGAAGATTCCTCGGTTGGCGGATTGGCCATGAAGTCTTTAATGTCATTTCCAGCGGTGAAATGATCACCCTCACTTGTGATTACGACTGCTCGGATACCAAAATCGCCTGCAGCCTCATTGAGCGCAGCAGTTAATCCGGCATACATATCGCGGGTGATTGCATTCATCTTCTCAGGGCGATTGAAGCGAATTACCTGTGTCTGACCTACGCGGGTGCTCGTAATTTCCGTCATTTTCCAATCTTAAAGCGTGTAAGCCCATAATGAAAGGAGCATAATGAGGGGTATAGCAACGGAGAGGTCGCTTTCATGGCTATAGATATCACCATCCCAACAAGAGAGTTATCCCCTTTTGAAATTCTCGTGCTTGGACTTCTCTGTGAAGGAATGACCAATGCATCTATCGCCCGTGAGAGTAAGCGCACCGAAAAAGTAATTGAAAACACAATCAGCCGATCAGCTAAAGCTTTTGGAATCACATCTGATGCGAATACAAATTTCCGAGTCCTCCTAGCCTTAGCGTTCCGCGCGCACTTTGGTGATGCCGCATTCGACAAACTTGGTTTGCCCTGTTCGCACTTTGAAGTAAACGAAGACGGTCAATCAGTCTGTACGCGCGAGAACCATTAGGGCTAGCACTCACCAAACTCCTTTCAGTGCCAGCACTAGCCTTTTTGATGTAATCATCTTGCCATTGGTATGTACTCCTTATAGCGCCTAAAAATTAGGTGGCTTTATAAAGGAGAGCACAATGAAGCGTAAGAATTTTGACAAGATAGTCACAGCGGTAGGATTCGGACTTACAGTCTTCCTATTTGTTGCAGCAGGGCTTTTAAACTGGGGTGCATCATTTGCTTCAGATTCAGTACGTAGTCAATTAGAAAATCAGAATATTTCATTTCCAACTGCGGATGCCATGCCAACTCCCACTAAGGATGCCCTTGCTAAATGGGCAGAAATGCCTGTGACAAATGGTGAAATGGCTCGAGATTATTCAGATCTATACATTTGGGAACATATGAAAGCAGCGTCAACTGCAGCCGTAGGAAAGCCTGCCACATACTCTGAGGTTTCCGGAATGTATCTTGGTCTAGTCAGAGGCGGAAGTACAGATACTGCCCAGATTGCAAAGTTGGCTGATTTACGCCAGACACTCTTTATGGGAAACACACTTCGTGGAATGCTGCTTGAAGCATATGCATTTGGAACTATGGGAGTCATCGCATCCTACGGTGCGATAGCTGCACTCATCGGGGCAATTGTGTTGCTCTTGCTATCCCTTGCGGGACTACTACATATTCGTCGCACGCCAGATGGTGTGACGATTTAACCCTCACATCTCTCAACTCTCCTTGACGGATTGAGGGAAGTAAAAAACCCCGGATTCTATTTATTTAGAACCCGGGGTTTTTTATGCAGATTTACTTCTTAACAAGTACCGCCGAAATGAATTCTTCGACTGCTGTGTGAGCTTGTTCATCTGTGTATTGAATTGGTGGAGTCTTCATGAAATATGAAGATGGAGCAAGGAGAGCTCCCCCAATCTTGCGATCAAGACCAAGCTTGGCGCAGCGCAGTGCATCGATAATCACGCCTGCTGAGTTGGGAGAGTCCCATACTTCAAGTTTGTATTCTAGGTTCAAAGGAACATCGCCAAAGGCGCGACCTTCAAGACGGACATAGGCCCACTTGCGGTCATCAAGCCATGGAATGTAATCAGATGGACCGATGTGTACATTCTTAGCACCCATGTCGTGATCTAGCTGAGAAGTAACTGAATTGGTCTTTGAAATTTTCTTGGATTCAAGACGATCGCGTTCAAGCATGTTCTTGAAGTCCATATTTCCACCCACATTAAGCTGGTAGGTGCGATCAAGGTGAACTCCACGATCTTGAAATAGCTTGGCCATGATTCGGTGGGTAATTGTGGCACCGACCTGGCTCTTGATGTCATCGCCCACAATAGGAATGCCAGCATCTTCAAACTTCTTAGCCCATACCGGATCGGATGCAATAAAGACCGGTAGCGCATTCACAAATGCACAACCCGCATCGATAGCACATTGAGCATAGAACTTTGCTGCTTCTTCCGAGCCGACAGGAAGGTAGCAAATTAACACATCGACAGCTTCTTCTTTAAGCATAGCTACAACATCAACTGGCGCTGCAGTAGATTCGGCAATAGTCTCTTTGTAATACTTTCCGAGTCCATCAAGGGTGACACCGCGGGCTACGGTAACGCCAGTCTTGGCAACGTCAGAGAATTTAATGGTGTTGTTTTCACTTGCCCAGATAGCATCAGCGAGATCAAGACCTACTTTTTTGGCATCAACGTCGAAGGCTGCGACAAATTTAACATTGTTGATGTGGTAGTTGCCGATTACTGCATGCATAAGGCCAGGAATTTCCTGATCTATCGCAGCATCCTTGTAATAGGTAACACCCTGCACGAGCGAGTTGGCACAGTTTCCAACTCCAACAATCGCAACGCGAATGTCTCCAGTTTCAGTCTTTATATTCACTTTACTTTCCCTTCACTCTTAATCATTGTTTCTAACCATGAAATCTCGCGCTCGAGTGACTCGAGTGAAAAGCGTCGCCACTCTTCGAGATACTTATCTATCCCCAGAGGTTGCGCCTGAAGATCAGTACGCAGCGCCTCTGCCTTATCTTGAAGGCGACGCAAGCGCCCCTCCAAAATTCTTACCCGGTTATTCATTGTGGTCGGGCTAAAGAATGCAAAGCGCACTCCAAAACCTTCATCTTCCCAAGCATCAGAAGTTACAGAACCGTTGAGTTCAGCAAATCGCTTGAGTCCTTTTTCAGTGATTGTGTAGACGATGCGGGTGCGACGTGATGTCACACCTACCTCTTTCGCTTCAATGCTTTGGGCAATCACCATGCGCTTGAGTTGCGGGTAGAGAACTGAGAACGAGAGCGCCCGAAAGGGGCCAAAGATCGTCATTAGACGCTTGCGTAGCTCATAGCCATGTAGCGCAGAATCTGAGAGCAGCCCCAGCAGGGCAAACTCCAGTGAATCTGCGCGTGATCGCATTTCCTGCCTCCGAATGGTTATAACCGATGTATATATCGTAACGATATATCTAGACGGTATTTAACTGGAGTCAGGCGCCAATCGCAAATCGACACACCGCCCCTGGCGCTACCCTGGGCCGGTGATTCCAACGCGCCTGCCTGAGTACATCGTGGCCGCAATCATCATCATCCTGGCTCCAGGGCCCAGCGTCCTATTTGTCATAGCCCGCGCGATCTCCTGGGGGCGCAAGGTTGCCGTCTTAACTGTGGCCGGAAATGTCTCGGGCTCATTTGTCTTATCGACCCTGGTTGCCTTGGGACTAGGTCCCATCCTTGCCCGCTTCGATCTTGCCTACTTGGCGGTGCAATGGGGAGGCGGGCTCTATCTAATCTATCTGGGCATCGATGCCATTAGAAAACGTTCTGAGCATGCAGCTGATATGACCAACCAGGGACCACATGTGCCAAGTGTGGGGCAATCAATTCGCGATGGATTCTGGGTCGGTGTTCTCAATCCAAAGGCAATCGTCTTCTTTGCAGCCGTACTACCCCAATTTGTTGATATCGATGGCGGCCATGTCACGGCGCAACTTCTCTTTATGGGCTTGGCCTTCTGTGTTCTGGCATTTATCTCAGATGGCACTTGGGGATTACTTGCCGGAACTGCCAGGCAGTGGCTGGCAACTGATGCCCGGCGCCTTGAGGGTTTACGTGCAACCGGTGGCATCGTCATGATTGTGCTTGGAATACTCGTGCTCATCAGCGCAGTTGTCAGTTCATAGCGAGAGAATGCGGCTATGAATAAACCAGACGTTCCGGCTAGAGACACCATAGCTCCTTCTGATCTCACTTTCGGATTATCAACGTGTAAGCGATGTCTCTGGCTTAAGTACTGGTTTAAGTTCGATATGAAGAAAGAGTTTCCACTTGTCAAACCTCTTGCAGATTCGCAAGAAGAGCATTTCCGGCGAGCATCGATGCCAGATATTTCTCCCACTCTCAAGCCTGGTGTAGTAAAGCAATGGGGACAGTGGGTAAAGAGTGCTCCCATTAAAATCAATGGTTTTGAAACTCGTTGGAAGATATTGGGAATTTATGACCTCTTGGGTCATTACGAAGATGGCACTGTTGGAATTATTGATTGCAAAGTCTCTGATTCAGATCGCGATAATGGGCCGTTTTATGCCCCGCAACTTGAAGCATATGCACATGCGCTAGAGAATCCAGATAAAGGAAAACCATTTCCTGTCTCATCCATGGGTCTACTGATTTGGAAGCTAGCCGGAGTGACAGAAACTTCTGCGAGTGAACTTGCCTCGAATTCTCACGGCTTCGGAGTTAACCAGCACTATGTTCCAGTCGAACGTGACACCGCAACATTTACCGCACTTCTGGAAGAGCTTATTTCAACGATTGAAGGTGGGATGCCCGATTCCGGAGCGGAGTGCACAGTCTGTAATTACCTGCTTAAACGTGCACAGTTACAGATTGATTAATCACTGTCTTCGTTGTTTTCTACATTAATCCCAGACTTCTTCGCCTTCACCGCATAGATATCAACATACTCTTGCCCAGATAGCTGCTGAATTCGCTTCATAATCTGGTCAGTGACCTCACGTAAATATTGAAGATCACTTGAATCACCTTCAAAATACATCGGCTCGCCAAATGTAATTCCTACCCGCATCACCTTGGGAACAACTGTTCCAGTCGGTTGAATCTTGTCGGTATTAAACATTGCGATTGGGATCACTGGTGCGCCAGATTCGATTGCTAGTCGAGCGATTCCGGTGCGGCCCTTATATAAGCGACCGTCAGGTGATCTTGTTCCTTCTGGATAAATACCCAGTGAGTTGCCGGCCGAAAGAACTTGCAGGCCAGTAATCAGGGCAGCCTCACTGCGCCTTCCACCCGAGCGATCTACTGGTACCTGCCCAAGTGCGATAAAGGTCAGTTTCTTAATGAATCCCTTAGGTCCAGGGGAAGTGAAGTATTCACTCTTAGCAAGGAAAGTAACTTTTCGTGGAACAACTAAGGGCATAAAGATGGAATCACTAAATGAGAGATGGTTTGAAGCAAGAATGAGTGGTCCGGAAACTGGAACGTTACGAAGACCCTTTACTCTTGGTCTGAACAACAACATCAAGAAGGGAGTCAGGAACGCACGGAGCGTTCCATAAGGAAGGTTGTTCACCGACGTAATTTACCGCGAATCTCTTCTATTGTGTAAAGCGTCCAGCTGGGCGCTCTAGATGCGCGCCAGATCGGCAACTCCGACTAATCCAGCCTCATTACCCAACTGTGCAGCAATGATGTGCGGGTGTGGATGTTTTCCTGCAAAAGGCATGTACTTATCGACACTGCTGCGAATCGGATTGAGCAGGATGTCTCCTGCATCAATTACTCCCCCGCCAATCACAACCGCTTCTGGATCAAGAATGACAGCAAGGGATGCGATACCCGCTCCTAAATAATCTCCCGTTGTCTGAAAAATCGAGAGTGCAAGTTCATCGCCATCGCGCGCAGCTTCAGTGATTGCACTGCCATTCACTCCTTCAATCGAACCATCACCACGTTTAAGAATATTGCTGGCGCGATCAGGATGTGCCTGTATTGCGTCGCGTCCATGGCGAAGAAGTGCGGTCCCTGAACCATATTGCTCAAAGCATCCATGTGCACCGCAGCCACAGAGCAGGCCGTTTGGCACAATTCGCAAATGACCAATCTCTGCCGCAATTCCAAATGATCCACGATGGAGATTGCTATTTACTACGATTCCACCACCGATTCCGGTTCCAACGGTGAGCATTAAAATATTTTCTTTACCGCGACCCGCACCAAACTTAAATTCACCCCAGGCTGCGGAGTTGGCATCATTTTCAATGACTACCGGCAAACCAATACGCGAGGTGAGTTCGTAATCAAGATTGACCCCATTCCAATCTTTAATATTTGGCGTGGCCAGAATTGTCTTGCGATCTGCCGAGATAAAGCCGGCAACAGAGACTCCGACGGATTCAATCTCAGAATCTTTCATGAGCTCTAGTGCGACATCTGCAATGGCTTGCGTGAGAGCTTTGCCACCTTCGGCAGGTGTATCTCTGCGTGCCCGTCTGATGATTGCACCTGTCTCATCAACAACTCCACCAAGAACTTTCGTTCCGCCGATGTCGATTCCTACCGTGTAACCCATCTAGGAAACTCGCGCGGCTAATTCTTTAAGGGCTGCGTCAATCGTCTGTTGTTGCGCTTTGGTAATCATCATTTCTGGCACAGGAAGCGAGACTGCGACAGTGAGTTCGTAGGTTACCTGCGTTGAATCCTCATCTAAGGCTTTAATGAAATAAGTGCCATCCATTTGCGTGAGGAGATCGGCTTCATCCATGGTGAACGAGAGACTGACAGGCGCCGCGCTCCAGTCATAATCGAGAGTGACTCGATCTTTCATCATGCCCGCATCGATGGAGAGCTTTGCTTTGAGCGCCCTGCCCTGGTCATCACTTTCCAAAACATCAGATTTCTTAATAGAGGTAAGCCACTCTGGATAGGTGGCAATATCAAAGAGGGCCGCCTGTACGTCGGCAAGTGGAGCGTCAATGACTATCGTGGAAGAGCTTTTCTCAGGCATGGCCGAAGGCTATCAATTATTTGAATTGAATCTTTCCAATCTATGCCTGACCCAGATAGCGTTAGAGCCATGAATTTAGTCGCCACACCCGCCATTATTCCCGCTGCAACCACCGGAAACCTGACTGATCTCATCGCCGACCGCGCAAGAACCGAACCGGAGCGAATCACAATCTCGCGCCCACTTGGCGATGGTTGGCAACCAATGACTGCGCGAGAGCTGGAAGCGGAGATTCGCTCAACTGCAAAAGGTTTAGTTGCTGCCGGAATAGCCGTTGGAGATCGCGTGGCAATCATGGCACGTACGCGTTATGAGTGGACCGTCTTAGATTTTGCAATTTGGTATGCCGGTGGCTCGGTAGTTCCTATCTATGAAACATCCTCTGCCGAACAAGTGCAATGGATTCTAGAAGACTCTGGAGCTGTTGGTCTCATCGTTGAAACTCCACTCTTGAAAGAGTTTGTGACGCCCGTTCTTCCGGCTCACACAAAACATATCTGGGTGATGACAGAAGATGTCCTTTCGGGTCTGCGTAATTCAGGTGCGCACATTACTGATGAAGAAATCCAACGACGTAGAAGTTCATTAGAACCAACCACACTTGCAACCCTAATTTATACATCTGGAACAACAGGGCGTCCAAAAGGTGTGCAAATTACTCACTCAAACTTTCTAGCCGAATGTGGAAATGTCGTAGAAGCGGCAAGTGATCTCTTTAAGAAGCCAGGTGGCTCCACTCTGCTCTTCTTGCCGGTCGCACACGTCTTTGGTCGAATGGTTCAAATTGGTTCCATCCATGCCGGACTTCACCTGGCACATTGCAGTGATCCGGTAGGCCGGCTGCCACAAGATTTAGCATCCTTTAAGCCAACCTTCGTACTTGCTGTGCCTCGCATCTTTGAAAAGATTTACAACGGCGCCGAAGCCCGGGCAGAGGCTGCAGGCAAGGGAAAGATATTTAGAAAAGCTGCCGATGTTGCAATCGCATATAGCCAAGCACAAGATAAAGGTGGGTTTAATCCGCTACTTACTCTTAAGCACGCTCTCTTCGACAAGCTTGTATTTTCAAAGATTCGTGCTGGTATGGGTGGCGCAGTTGAAGCCGCTATCTCAGGTGGTGCACCACTCGGTGAACGACTCGGGCACTTCTATCGCGGAGC
>CAIXKQ010000044.1 GCA_903920065.1 uncultured Actinomycetes bacterium | reverse complement strand
GCATTGGCTTACTCTCGAATTCACAAGTAAATGCGATGAAAGATTATTGGTATGACAAGATTGAAGTTTCTGTATTTCTCTGCGGATCTCTTTCAGAGTCACCGTCATGTAGTGGTGGAGTTGTTACTCCTGAACAGCGCACATCAATCAAATCAGATTTAGAGGCTTTGCCCGTTGTGCAGAGCGTCTTCTATGAATCACAAACTGAAGCCTTTGCTCGCTTTAAAGAGCGTTTTAAGAGTTCGGCAATTGCGCAGAACGTTACTGCCGATCAATTACCAGAATCCTTCCGCGTTAAGTTAAAAGACCCAACGCAATTCGATGTCGTCGTCAGTGCATTTAGCGGTCGACCTGGCGTTGATGTTGTGCAAGATCAGCGCAGCATTCTCGAGAAGTTCTTCCAACTACTCGCCGTACTGCGCAATGGTGCGCTGATTGTCGGTCTGCTTTCGGTGCTCACGGCAGCGTTGCTGATTAGCAACACTCTTCGTATTGCTGCATTTAATCGTCGTCGTGAAACTGGCGTGATGCGACTTGTAGGTGCTTCCTCGTGGTCAATTCAACTTCCATTCTTACTAGAAGGTGTTTTCGCGGCATTTATTGGATGGATGCTTGCAAGTGGATTACTTGCCGCACTTAAGTATGTCGTTGAAACAAAAGTTGCACCGTTACTTACCTTTACCAAGTTCTTTGGTTGGGGAGAAGTGGTGCTAGCTTCTGGTTGGCTACTTCTTACAGGCCTTGTGGTATCAACTATTGCATCTGTAGTAACACTGCGCCGATACCTCAAGGTGTAATTTTATGGTCAAAGAGGTCGGACGGAAATTGATTGCGCAGAACAAGAAGGCACGTCACGACTTTGCAATAGAAGATGTCTATGAGTGCGGGATTGTGCTTACAGGTACAGAAGTGAAATCACTTCGTGCTGGACGTGCCTCACTCATTGATGGTTTTGCCATGATTGAAAATGGTGAACTATGGCTCCACGGTGTTCATATTCCTGAATACACAGAAGGTACTTGGACAAATCACACCCCGCGTCGAAAGCGAAAGCTGCTTGTTAATAAGATTGAAATTCGCAAGATTGCTGCCCGCACTAAAGATTCAGGAATCACATTGGTGCCATTGCAGCTCTACTTTAAAGATGGAAAAGCTAAGGTTGAAGTTGCTATTGCAAAGGGCAAGAAGGCTCATGACAAGCGATCAACTCTGATGGAACAGCAAGCTACGCGCGAGGTAAATCGCGAACTTTCCCGCCGTCAATCTGGCAAAGACAGTTAATCAATGCCCCCAAGCGGGCATTTTGAAGAAGTCACAACCTTCTCTATACTTATCTCATACCGTTTGGCTCGATCGAGTTTGGCAGACAAGAATGCCGCTCCATACCTCGCCAAATAACTCATTCACACAAAATCTTTCCTCACGGAAATCAACGGGTGAATTGTCGAAAAAATAGGAAATACAACTACATAGTGTGAATTACGTTTTCCACGTAATTCCCCATTTCAACTTGGGGGTGAACGGTCTCGACTTTAGTTGTTGAGGCAGGGGAAGCGGGCCGAGGAAGCCGGGATGATCTCGTAAACCATGAAACCTGTGCAAAAATAACTGCAGACAACAGTCGCAGTGATTTCGCCCTAGCTGCATAAGCTAGT
>CAIXKQ010000043.1 GCA_903920065.1 uncultured Actinomycetes bacterium | reverse complement strand
ATTCTTTAAGTAGGTGAAAGCCCCTACTGCTACGCAAAGAGAGAGAATTGAATGAGTGAGCATGAAAACCGCATCCACAGAGTAGAAAAACTGTGAATTAAAGAAGGGTGTAAGCCAGAGAAGTGAAAAGAAGGCGGTGAATATTCCCAGTAGAGATTGCGAGGTAAGAGCTTTCTTGGCGATAAAGCCACCAGCGATGAGGACAATTGCGCTCATCCAAAGCGCATATGAAGCATCCTTGTGAGAAAAAGTCTCCGACGCAATAATCACTGCTAACACCATGCCAAAGACACTTGTTCTTGCAGCCGATTCAAAGCGGCCCAAGAAGCTCCAGCCTTGAGTGTTACTCACTGTGATCCCCAAACCGCCTCGATAAATGAGCGCTCACATGAGAGTAGCACAATGAACTTTTCTTGGAAAGAGTAAAGTTTTTGAACTAACTAGCGAACAGGTACGTACGGACTAAGCACGCCACCTTTACGGAACACATATTGGTTCAGATGCAGATGCCGAGCTTTAAAACCTGCCGCTGAAGCTAGCAGGTAGTAGTTCCACATTCGTCTAAAGCGCAGATCGTATTGAGGAATTTCATCCCACTTGGAATTAATATTTTTGTGCCAATGCAGCAGCGTTGTCTCGTAATCGAGTCCAAAATTGTGAGTGTCCTCCAGGACAAAGAGCCCTTCGGCCGCGTTACTAATCTGCCCAGGAGATGGAATAACTCCCCCAGGGAAGATATATCGATTAAAGAATGGGTCTGTGTTGCTCTGGGGAACTGTGCTTGATATGAGATGGTGCAACATAATTCCGTCATCAACCAGCAGTTCATCGCACTTGGTAAAGAACTCTTTAAAGTTTTTGGGCCCTACATGCTCCATCATTCCTACCGAAACAATACGGTTAAATCGGCCGGTCAGATCTCGATAATCCATCTGCACAAAATTTATATCTAGTCCGGCTGACTTCTCTCGTGCCAAGATAATCTGTTGATCTGCCGGAGAAATTCCGGTTGCAATAACGCCATAGTTTCTTACCGCATGGCGCAGGAGCCCTCCCCAACCGCTTCCAATATCAAGCAGGGTCATACCTTTTTCAAGTTTTAGTTTGCGACAGATTAAATCAAACTTAGCTATCTGCGCCTCATCTAACGTTTTTGCATTTTGCCAATATCCGCAGCTATAGGCCATTTCACTATCTAGCATTCGCGTATATAGGTCATTACCGATGTTGTAATGATGTTTAGCATTCTTTGCAGCTTTAGATTTAGTCTGCATATTTAAAATCCTAGATTTTAAGGCACTTGCCACCAAGGGAATGGAAGGCTTGAGAAAGGATGTTGCATCAACAGTTAACAACCTGGTGAGCATCTCATCAATATCTTGGCACTCCCACCAGCCATCCATGTAAGCCTCACCCAGGCCAAGCTGATGCTGGGATGCAACGCGATCCCATAGTTTTTCGTTCTTTACCTGCAAGCTCCATGGCTCACTGGAGTTAATTGGCACATTACTTTTTTCCAGAATGGAAAGACAGAGATCTTTGCTACTCATTTAGACACCCACAGAATATTTCTTAAGTTAGATTGAGCAGCTCATATCAGAACCGCAGCACATTGGAGATTTAATCTTTCCTTCGCACTGTGGGCAACGAGAAATCTGAACGCTACTGCCATCGGCAAGAGCAAGAGAGTCATTGACCAAAGGCAGGTTGCACTTTGCACAGCTTGCATTAACAGACATTTCACACTTGGCACATGAATAAGTAGCGAGCATTTTTTGATCTCCTGGTCTCGGTTGAATTGGGAAATATTACTTTCCCGCTAGCGATTATTCAAGAGAATTCGTGCGCGAAGATAACCAAATAACCTGCACAACGTGCCCCCAATCGGACTCGAACCGATACTGGAAGGATTTTAAGTCCTTCTTGGGAACTCTCTAGTTGTCAGAATATCGGGCAATTGAGCGCGGCTCAAGCCCGAGTTCTAGCAATTGTAAGAAT
>CAIXKQ010000042.1 GCA_903920065.1 uncultured Actinomycetes bacterium | reverse complement strand
TTATGGAATTCCAGTCACGGTCAAGATGCGTATTGGTATCGATTCAGATCACCACACTTACTTAGAGGCAGCAAAGTCAGCCGCCGACTTAGGTGTTGCTTGGGTTGCTTTGCATGCGCGCACAGCACAACAAATGTATGAAGGAAAATCTGATTGGTCTGCCATTGCCCAACTTGTTGAACATTTAAAACCAACCGGTGTTCCGGTATTAGGCAATGGTGACATCTGGTCTGGAGCCGATGGCATAGAGATGGTTCGCCAAAGCGGTTGTGCTGGAGTTGTTGTGGGCAGAGGTTGCCTAGGTCGCCCGTGGCTCTTTGCTGATTTAGTGGCGGCATTTAACGGTGAAAGTAGCCGCACATTGCCCACTCTGCATGAGGTGCGGGAAATCATGTTTCGCCATGGCGAGCTGATCGTTGAATACTTTGAATCTGAAGATCGTGGTTGCCGCGACTTACGTAAACATATGGCCTGGTATCTCAAGGGCTTCAGTGTTCCATCCGAACTGCGCCGCCAATTTGGAATGGTGGCTTCTCTAAATGAACTTCGTTCACTACTGAATCAATTAGATGATCAGCCCTATCCGGTTGAAATTGGTGACAAACCACGAGGTCGCACAAGTAGTGGTCGAGCCCCAACGCTGCCTGATGGCTGGCTTAATGACCCCGATGAAATGATTCATCTTGATGCTGAAGATATGTTCTCGGGTGGTTAATGTTTAAGTTAATCAGGCGAGTTATTTCCTTGGTGCTGGCAGTAGTTGTCATCATTCCCACCTACGCACTCTTTGTTACCTGGAACTCGGCCAAGCATCCAACCTTTCGTTCTACGGCAGAAGTCATTGTTGTGCCGGGGGCGGCGCAACTCGATGGCGCACCGGGAGATGTATTACTTGCACGTCTGATTGAAGCAAAGCGAATCAAAGATGCGGGATATGCACCACTGATTATCACTGTGGGAGCTGGTGCCCCCGGAGATCGCACAACTGAAGCTGCTGCCGGAAAATATTGGTTGACTCAACATGGAATCGCAAAAAATAAAGTTATTTCAATTCCGGTAGGGCGAGATACTTTTTCCCAGACGCAGGCATATATCAAAGAGATGAAGAGTCGAAAGTTATATAACGTCATCATTGCAACTGATGCTTATCACTGCCAGCGCACCATCACGATGGCAAAAGACTTAGGAGCAACTGCAACGTGTTCACCCGCCAGCACTGGGCCTAATACCCTCGCCACATCACGGTATCGATATCTGATTCGAGAAGCTGGTGCCTATCTGGCATACATCACGCTAGGCAGACGAGGCATTCATATCAGCGATCACCTGACTAACAGCCAACTTGTAAGGTATGTGTATGACCCAGTTGCCTAAGGCATATAGCGCAGCCGATCAAGAGAGATTTCTTGATGAACCGGCAAAGCGTGCTGGTCGCACCGAATTCATGCGCGATCGCGCCCGTGTTATTCACTCTGCCGCCCTTCGTCGGTTAGCTGCCAAAACACAGGTCGCAGTTCCTTGGGAGAATGATTTTCAACGCACTCGTTTATCTCATTCACTTGAGTGCGCCCAGATTGGTCGCGAACTAGGAGAATCACTTGGCGCAGACCCAGATCTACTTGAGACAGCATGTTTGTCACACGACATGGGACACCCACCTTTTGGTCACAATGGGGAAGAAGCGCTAGCCGAAGCGGCGCAATCATGTGGTGGCTTTGAAGGAAATGCTCAGAGTTTTAGGCTACTTACCCGCATTGAAGCCAAGACTGTTTCACCAACTGGAAAAAGTCTTGGACTAAATCTGACTCGAGCTTCACTTGATGCGGCAACGAAATATCCGTGGACCAGAGCGGAGAATCCGCGCAAGTTTGGTGTGTATAGCGATGACACGGAAATCTTCACTTGGGTGCGTGCAGGTGCACCTGATGAGCGCAAATGTATTGAAGCTCAGATCATGGATTGGTCTGATGATTGTGCATACTCCGTACACGATTTAGAAGATGCCATCTTTGCTGGCCAAGTTCAGGTGAAGAATTTCGATAACGATTTTGACACCTTATACAAAGAGATGACCGCGAACTATGGCAGTGATGCCACCAAGGTCGAGGCCGCCACCGCCCTCACCCGTTTGCAATCACTGACTTGCTGGCCAACTCACTTTGATCGCACACATCGCGCCCTTGCTCGTTTAAAAGATACGACTTCACAGCTGATTGGTCGCTTTGTTCTGGCTGCCGAACTTGAAACTCGCAAAGTTCACGGCGATGGCCCACTGACTCGCTATAGCGCCAATCTTGAAATTCCACGCGAAGCAAAAGTGGAGGTTGATTTCCTTAAGGCAGTTGCTGGGCATTACTTGATTAGCGCTGCGGCGTCGCAAGAGCGCTATGCAAAACAACAAGTAGTCATTCATGATTTGGTGCAGATGCTCTTCGATGCAGCCCCCAGCGAACTCGACCCAATCTTTGAAGATGATTGGAAGCAGGCCACAAATGATTCAGAGCGGTTACGTATTGCCATTGACCAAATTGCTAGCCTGACCGACCCCGGCGCATATGCCTTACACGCCCATCTCTCGCAAGCTCCCGCAAAGCGTAGATAAGGTAGGAACATGAGCGGGCGGATTAAGGCTGATGACATTGTCTATGTGCGTGAGCATGCACATATCGACGAAGTTGTTTCAGCAGCTGGCGTTGCTTTAAAAAACGCCGGCGGTGGACAGAAAAAAGGTCTCTGCCCGTTTCATGATGAGAAATCTCCTTCCTTTCATGTCACACCTTCCAAGAATTACTATCACTGCTTTGGTTGTGGCGCCGGTGGGGATGTCATCGATTTTATGATGAAGACAGAGCATTTAAGTTTCACCGAAACAATTGAGCGACTTGCCTCTCAAATTGGTTACACCCTTCGTTATGAAGAAGGTGGGCCAGCACAACCCACATCACAGCGTTCGCGTTTATATGCAGCCCACCTAGCTGCAGCAAAGTTCTATCAAGAACTGATTAATACTTCCCCCGATGCCGCCCATGCCCGTGATCTTCTTACTAAACGTGGATTTGATAAAGCGGCATGTGATTTATTCGGAGTGGGATATGCCCCCAATAGTTGGGATGCACTAACTAGGCATCTGCGCGCCGCCGGATACACCATTGAAGAGTTGGAAGAAGCTGGTCTTTCTAAGATGGGTGAGCGCGGGCCGATTGATAAGTTTAGAAATCGCATTATGTGGCCGATTAAAGATATCTCAGGCGATATCGTCGGATTCGGTGCTCGTAAATTAGCAAGTGATGAAGAGGATCAAGGCCCTAAGTATTTAAATACCTCAGAAACTCCTATCTATAAGAAGTCACAAGTCCTCTATGGCCTTGATATGGCTAAGAAAGAAATTGCCAAGAGTC
>CAIXKQ010000041.1 GCA_903920065.1 uncultured Actinomycetes bacterium | reverse complement strand
GTTGAATAAAAACTTACTAAATTATTTTGGCCCCATGTACTGGACCATGTGCTCGAGTCACACTTCCAACAACACCACTTGCCGTCAGTGCCACAGCTAAATCTAAACTGGCATCTTCATCAGCCACCAAGAATGCAACGGTTGGCCCTGATCCAGAAACTATTGCTCCCAGTGCGCCGTAATCGCGACCTACTTCAAGCACCAGACTGAGCGCTGGGCGCAAAGAGCACGCTGCATTCTGTAAATCATTTGTGAGCGCTTTGCCCACACCTTCGGCATCTGCTGCCAACAAGGATTGCATAAGCACATCTGATACTTGTGGCGCTGCAATATCTAGCTCCGAGCGCATGCGATCGCACTCGGTATAGACAGCTGGCGTTGATAAGCCAACGCTAGAAAGTGCTAATACCCAGTGATAGGTACCGCGAGAAAGTGCGGCGGTAAGTTGATCTCCGCGGCCTTGCCCAATCGCAGTTCCACCAGAGATCATAAATGGCACATCACTTCCAAGTTCAGAACCCAGTGCGTGTAGCTCTTCCCGCGACATCTCTAATTGAAAGAGTGCATCCATCGCAATCAGAGTTGCTGCCGCATCGGCGCTGCCACCTGCCATTCCGCCAGCAACCGGAATGGATTTCTTCACCTCAATGTGAACATCGACGGCGAAATCAAACTTACTTCCCACCAACAACGCCGCTTTCACGGCCAAATTTGAATGGTCTTCTGGAACCCCATGGGTGTGCTCGCCTGTGACAGAGATCGTGACACCGCTACCCGCATGACTTTTTGAGACAGTGACATCATCAAAGATTGATATTGCTTGAAAGACAGAGACAAGATTGTGGAAACCATCAGATTCGCGCGGTCCAACAGATAGCTGCAGATTCACTTTGGCCGGAACCCGAACGGTTACTGAATTATTTCCCACGTTAAAACTCTACCCTTGTTTCGCAATTGCGCAGAAGGCGCTGATATCAAGTGCTTCACCGCGCAGTGTTGGATCTATTCCGGCAGCGGTGAGGTGAGATTCGGCAGCTGCCGAGCCGCCATAGAGTGAGGAAAGAGCAGAGCGCAACATTTTGCGTCGTTGCGCAAATGCTAAATCGATGATGGTAAATACCTTCTTGCGAAGTTCTTTATCTCCTGGTGTTGGACGGCGAACAAAGGCAACTAACTTTGAATCAACATTAGGTTGAGGCCAGAAGATGGAACGCGATACCGAACCAGCGCCAGTGACATCAGCCCACCATGCCGCCTTCACACTAGGAATTCCATACTCCTTCGAGTTTGGTTTTGCGGCAAGTCGATCAGCAACTTCTGCCTGCACCATCACCACACCACTTCGCAGAGAAGGAAAAATCTCAAGTAAGTGCAAGAAAACTGGCACCGAAACGTTATATGGCAAGTTCGCAATCAGCACTGTGGGCTCAACTGGCAGGCTCTTTAGCGTGAGCGCATCTTGATTAATAACGGTCAGTAGATCTGCGCGCTCGGAATGTTTGGCAGCGGTTGCCGGAAGTTGACCTGCTAGCCGAGCATCAATTTCTACCGCAATTACTAATTGCGCTTCTTCCAGCATGGCCAGTGTGAGTGAACCAAGACCTGGCCCAATTTCTAGCGCGATATCAGTTGATGTAAGCCCAGCAGTTCGCACAATCTTTCGACACACATTGCCATCATGAACAAAGTTCTGCCCCAGCGACTTTGAAGGTTTGATATCTAAGGCAGCTGCTAACTCACGAATCTCGGAAGCACCAAGCAGGCTCATACAAAGCTTCCAAATATGCGCTCTGCATTAACCGAGAGCGCTGTAGCAAGCTCACCGACATCATCATTACGCTCTGCCGCCATCGCCCGGACAATATTTGCAATTTGTGCCGGGGTATTAAGCGCACCTCGGTGTGGAGTTGGCGCTAAGAAAGGAGAATCTGTTTCCACAAGGAGTTGATCGTGTGGAACTAACTTCACCGCTTCTCGTAGCTCCGGTGCATTCTTAAATGTCATTGTGCCGGCAAAGGAGAGG
>CAIXKQ010000040.1 GCA_903920065.1 uncultured Actinomycetes bacterium | reverse complement strand
TGAAGTTTCGTTATGTGTCAGCGCATAAACATCAATACCTGCTTCGGCCGCAGCTTCTGGATGTGTGCCGGGCTCAGATTTAATAACTGTTGGTTCACCAAGAAATGGCGCTTCTTTTGAGGCGGCTGCAAACTTTGATGAGAATTCACCGAAAACTAAGTGCTGTGAACGATCTTCGATAAGTCCAAGGGTTGCGATATCCCAAAATGCAGTAGATCCACCATTGCCAAGAATGACTTCATAGCCATCTGGAAGTGAAAAGAGAGATGAGAGACCTTCGCGCACACTTTTGACAACATTTTTTACCGGCTTTTGACGGTGAGATGTGCCAAGAATGTAATTCGCACCGAGTGCGGTAAGTGCTGCAAGTGCCTCTGGTCGAATCTTTGATGGACCACAACCAAAACGTCCATCACGTGGTTTGAGGTTTTCGGGAATAATTATCTCTGCGCTCATGGGCAAAGACTAAGGGTAGTAACGACCTACTTCCCAATCTGAACTGGTGTTAGCCCGCTCATAGCGCAGGCGATCATGTAAGCGGGAGTAGCGTCCTTGCCAGAATTCGATGCTAATTGGCGTAACGCGATAGCCACCCCATTGCGGCGGACATGGAACAGCCATTCCTTCGGGCCATTTCTGAGCAGCACCGGCATAGCGTTGTTCTAACTCTTCGCGGGAAGCTAAGGGTGCAGATTGCGCAGATGCCCAGGCGCCAATTTGAGAACCCCACGGACGAGTTGCAAAGTAATCTTCCGATTCTTCGCGTGAAATCTTTGCGGCAAATCCACTGATTGAAACCTGCCGCTCCATGGCATACCAAGGAAAAAGCAGAGTGACTTGCTCATGTAATTCAATTGCTTGCGCTTTGCGAGATGAGTAGTTAGTAAAGAAGGTAAAGCCACCATCTGATACATCTTTAAGCAACACTGTGCGCGTGGTGATGGCATCGTGGCCTTGCGCATCACTACCCAAAGTGGATAAGACCATCGCATTGGCTTCGACAATAAAGTCATTTGCCGCTGCTTGACTAAGCCAGCTACCAAATGCGGCAAAGGGATCAGCCGGCAAGGACTCAAGTCCCACCTCGCCATAAGAGCGGCGCATGGCCCTGATTGCATCGCGTTCCATCTGGCTCATGGATGTATCGAACCTCACTTTCGGCATGTGTGCATCCCCGCCCGATGTGGTGGTCAGCACCCCCGCGTTAGGTGCAGAATTGGCTCCGAATCAAAGAGTAAAAAGCCGATATTGAGGGAGCTCACCGTGTCAGATGATTTCAAGCCAGGCCTTGAAGGCGTAATTGCATTCGAATCTGAAATTGCAGAGCCAGATAAAGAAGGTAGCGCCCTTCGCTATCGCGGCGTTGATATCGAAGACCTCGTAGGACGCGTTTCATTTGGAAATGTATGGGGACTACTTGTCGATGATGAATTTAACCCGGGACTACCAAATGCCGAGCCGTTCCCACTTCCTGTTCACTCAGGTGATGTGCGCGTAGATATTCAATCTGCGATTGCAATGCTGGCACCAGCATGG